>NZ_JBIVGI010000010.1:0-253693 GCF_044748625.1 Kitasatospora sp. NPDC089913
CGCGGGGGGGGGGGGGTGGGTGGGGGTGGTGTGCCCGCCCCCCAGCCCCCCGGCGGGGCGCCCCGCGGGCCGCCCCGGCGCCCGGGCCGGCCGCCCCCCCCCCCCCGCCGCCGTACCGCGGGCAGTCCGTCAGTGGGCCGGGATGATGCCGGTCAGCCACTCGAACACGCCCGGCACCATGTCCTTCCACACGTCGCTGGTGTGCGGCCCGGTGGTCTCGACCACCTGGACGGTGGTCGGCGCCTTGGCGGCGCCGGCGACGGCCTGGCCGTCCTCGAAGCCGTCGCCCTTGTTGCCGGAGATGTACAGCGAGACCTTCGGCGGCTGCGGCGCGGCCTTCACGATGCTCACCGGGTTGTTGGCGTCGCGCAGCTTCGCGTCCTTGCCGACCAGCGAGTCCGGCTCCTTCGCCGGGTCGTTGTAGCCGGAGAGGCTGACGCCGGCCCGGTAGCGGTTGGGGTGGGCCAGCGAGAGCTTGGTGGCGCAGTGGGCGCCGGCCGAGTAGCCCGCGATCGCCCAGCGGTCGGCGGAGGGGTCGGCCCGGAAGTTGTCCAGGACCATCTGCGGCACGTCCCGGGTGAGCCAGGTGTCCGCGTTCACCTTGCCCGGCACGTCGGTGCAGCCGGCGTCGGTGCGGTTGCCCAGCAGCAGGGTGCGCGGCGAGACCAGGATGAACGGGGCCACCTTGCCCTGCTGCATCAGCGGCTTGAGCTGCTCGGAGACCTTGAGCGTGCCGTACCAGGTGGAGGAGGAGCCGGGGAAGCCGGGAATCAGCTCGACCACCGGGAACTTCTTGTCCTTGTACGCGGGGTCGTTGTACTGCGGCGGCAGCCAGACCAGCACCTCGCCGTCGACGCCGGACAGCTGGCCCTTGAGGTCGGTCTTCTGGACGTCGTTCGGCACCTTCGGGTCGTCGACGCCGCGGAAGGCCTGCTGGACCTTGTTGGCCGGCGGGTGCGCCGCGTCGCCCGCCGGGGCGGGCGCGCCCGGGGTCGGGGAGCCGCTCTGACCGGCCCCCGCGGCCGGGTCGGCGGGCGGCACGACCGGCACCGCGCGGACGTGCTTGCCGGTCCCGAGCAGGTCGTCCCAGCTGCCGTAGATCAGGTTGGCGTTGTTGACCATCACGAAGACCATGACCACCGCGGTGGCCTGACAGAAGACGATCATGGCGAGCCTGGACAGGACGCGCACGGGCTCGGGTCCCTTGACCCGGGCCCAGGCCCACATCGCCACGGCGATGGAGATCGGCACGAGAACGACCGTGCAGACGAAGAACGGCGTACCTGTCAGTTGCATGAATGTTTCTCGTATCCGGGTTCGAAGCCGCCCGGGCCCCACTCGCCCGGAACGCCACCTCAATGGCATCAGACGGCCCGTAACGGGGGATCGGTTGCCGTCCGAATCTGTGCGGAACCTGAGAGGAACATCACGTTTCCGTGAAGCTCCCTTTTCGGGTCCGCCCCAGTCTGCCACCCTGGCAGGCTCTGCCCGGACCCCGCGTCCAGCGGACTCCCAGGAATCCCCCCGCAGGGCACGATACCGTCCGGACGGATCGGCCCGCCGGGCGAGGCGGTGCGAACGCCCGTCCGCCGGGAGGCGAGACTATGGGGATGAGCACAACCCGCACGATTCCCGTCCGCCGGCTCCGGCCCGTCGCCGCGACGCTGGCCGTCCTGGCCCTGACGGTCGCCGTCGCCGGCTGCAGCAGCACCGGAGGCAGACGCGCCGAGGAGGCCCGCGCCAAGGCCGCCGCCGGTGCCGGCACCGCCGTCACCACCCCGCGCTGGAAGGTCGCCATGGTGACCCACGCCGGGGCCGGCGACGCCTTCTGGGACACCGTGCGCAAGGGCGCCGAGCAGGCCGCCGCCAAGGACAACATCACCTTCCTGTACTCCAACGACGCGCAGACCCAGAACCAGGTCCAGCTCGTCCAGGCCGCCATCGACCAGAAGGTCGACGGCCTGCTGGTCACCCTCGCCAAGGGCGAGGCGATGGCCGACGTGCTCGGCAAGGCCAAGGCCGCCGGCATCCCGGTCATCACGATCAACTCCGGTCAGGAGTTCTCGGCCCGGTTCGGCGCCCTGACCCACATCGGCCAGGACGAGAGCACCGCCGGCCAGGCCGCCGGGACCGAGCTGGCCGCCCGCGGCCGCAAGAACGTCCTCTGCGTCATCCACGAGCAGGGCAACGTCGGCCAGGAACAGCGCTGCGGCGGCGCCCGGGGCACCGCCGGCGGCGCCTTCCAGGTGCTGTACGTCGACGGCGTCAACATGCCCGACGCCCGCGCGGCGGTCTCCGCCAAGCTCCAGGCCGACCCGGCGATCGACACCGTGCTCACCCTCTCCGGCCCGATGGCCGCCACCGGACTCCAGGCGATCCAGGACGCCCACCGCCAGGTCGAGCTGGACACCTTCGACCTGGGCACCCAGGTCGTCTCCGGCCTCAAGGCGGGCACCGTCGGCTTCGCGGTCGACCAGCAGCCCTACCTCCAGGGCTACGAGGGCGTCGACCTGCTCTGGCTCTACCGCTCCAACCTGGACATGCTCGGCGGCGGCAAGCCGGTCGCCACCGGCCCGCAGATCCTCACCAAGGACGACGCGGACGCCCTCGCCGAGTACGTGGCGAGGGGGACCAGGTGAGTTCCTCGGACGTCCTCGTCCAGGGCCGCGAGCGCCCGGCCGCGCTGCGCCGCCTGGCCGGCCGGCCCGAGCTCGGCGCACTGATCGCCGCCGTCGCGGTCTTCCTGGTCTTCGCCGCCGTCGCCGAGCCCTTCCTGCGGGTCTCCTCGCTCGGCACCGTGCTGTACGCGGCCTCCACCATCGGGATCATGGCCGTACCGGTCTCGCTGCTGATGATCGGCGGCGAGTTCGACCTGTCCGCCGGCGTCCTGGTCACCACCGCCGCGCTGACCTCGTCGATGGTCTCCTACCAGCTCACCGCGGTGACCTGGGTGGGCGTGCTGGTCTCGCTGGCCGTCACGCTGACGGTCGGCCTGTTCAACGGGTGGATGCTCTCCCGCACCAAGCTGCCGAGCTTCATCGTCACCCTCGGCACCTTCCTGATGCTGACCGGCGCCAACCTCGGCGTCACCAAGCTGGTCTCGGGCACCGTCTCCACCAAGCCGATCTCCGACATGGAGGGCTTCGCCTCCTGCCGCTGGCTGTTCGCCTCCGAGGTGACCGTCGGCGGGCTGACGATCAAGGCCACCGTCTGGTGGTGGCTCGGCCTGCTGCTGGCCGGCAGCTGGGTGCTGCTGCGCACCCGCTTCGGCAACTGGGTCTTCGCGGTCGGCGGCGACGCGGCCGCGGCCCGGGCGGTCGGCGTCCCGGTCGCCCGGACGAAGACGGTGCTCTACCTGTTCGTCGGCTTCGGCGCCTGGGTGCTCGGCCAGCACCTGCTGTTCTCCTTCGACACCGTGCAGTCCGGCGAGGGCGTCGGCAACGAACTCATCTACATCGTCGCGGCCGTCATCGGCGGCTGTCTGATCACCGGCGGCTACGGCTCGGTGGTCGGCTCCGCGCTGGGCGCGCTGATCTTCGGCATGGCCAGCAAGGGCATCATCTACGCCCAGTGGAACCCCGACTGGTTCAAGTTCTTCCTGGGCGCGATGCTGCTGCTGGCCGCCCTGCTGAACACCTGGGTCAAGCGCCGCGCCGAACGGGGACCCCGATGACCGAGCTGCTCTCCCTCACCGGGGTCGGGAAGACCTACGGCACCGTGCGGGCCCTGGAGGACGTCTCGCTGACCCTGCGGTCCGGCGAGATCAGCTGTGTGCTCGGCGACAACGGCGCCGGCAAGTCCACCCTGATCAAGATCATCGCGGGGCTGCACCGGCACGACGAAGGCACCTTCACGGTGGCCGGCGAGGAGGTCCGCCTCGACTCCCCGCGCCAGGCCCTGGACCGGGGCATCGCCACCGTCTACCAGGACCTCGCCGTCGTCCCGCTGATGCCCGTCTGGCGCAACTTCTTCCTCGGCTCCGAACAGGGGTACAAGCGCTGGGGCGGCCTGCGGATCGACGCCGACGGCATGCGCGCCACCACCCGCCGGGCGCTCGCGGACATGGGCATCGACCTGCCCGACGTGGACCGCCCGATCGGCACCCTGTCCGGCGGCCAGCGCCAGTGCGTGGCCATCGCCCGCGCCGTGCACTTCGGCGCCAAGGTGCTCGTCCTGGACGAGCCGACCGCCGCGCTCGGCGTCAAGCAGTCCGGGGTGGTGCTCAAGTACGTCACCGCCGCCCGGGACGCCGGACTCGGCGTCGTCCTGATCACCCACAACCCGCACCACGCCTACCTGGTCGGCGACCACTTCACCCTGCTGAAGCGCGGTCGCACGGCGGGCAGCCACGCGCGGGCGGAGATCGGCCTGGAACAGCTCACCCTCGAAATGGCGGGCGGCTCCGACCTGGCCGAGCTGTCGCACGAGCTGGGCCGGCCCACGAACGGTCCGGCCAGTCCCGCCGATCCCGCCGATCCCACTGGTTCCACTGGTCCCACTGGTTCCACCGGTCCCGTCGACCCCGCAGAGGAGCGTCCCCAGCCGTGACCAGCCCCCACGGCGGCAACCGACCGCCGGTCCTGCCCACCCTGCTCGGCCTCGGGCCGCGCGCCGAGCGCCGCCGCCGGGCCCTTCCGGCCGGCCTGCTCCGGCTGCCGACCATCGGCGTGGACATCGGCGGCACCAAGGTGGTCGCGGGTGTGGTCGACGGCGAGGGCAAGGTGCTGGAGAAGCTGCGCACCGACACGCCCGACAAGTCCAAGAGCGCCAAGGTGGTCGAGGACGTCATCGTCGAACTGGTGCTGGAACTCGCCGACCGGCACGACGTCCACGCGGTCGGCATCGGCGCGGCCGGCTGGGTCGACGCCGAACGCTCCACCGTGCTCTTCGCCCCGCACCTCAACTGGCGCGGCGAACCGCTCCGGGAGGCGCTCAGCTCCCGGCTGCGCTTCCCGGTCGTGGTCGAGAACGACGCCAACGCCGCCGCCTGGGCCGAGTGGCGTTTCGGCGCCGGCCGGGGCGAGGAGCACATGGTGATGCTCACCCTGGGCACCGGCATCGGCGGCGCCGTCGTCCGCGACGGCTACGTGGACCGGGGCAAGTACGGGCTGGCGGGCGAGTTCGGGCACATGCAGGTGGTGCCCGGCGGCCACCGCTGCCCGTGCGGCAACCGGGGCTGCTGGGAGCAGTACTCCTCCGGCAACGCACTGGTGCGGGACGCCCGCGAACTGGTCGCCGAGGAGTCCCCGGTGGTCCAGGCGCTGCTGGCCCGCGCCGGCGGCACCGTCGAGGGCATCACCGGCCCCCTGGTCACCGAGGCCGCCCGGGCCGGCGACCCGACCGCCACCGAACTGCTCTACGACGTGGGCACCTGGCTGGGCGTCGGCATCGCCAACCTGGCGGCCGCCCTCGACCCGGGCCGCTTCGTCATCGGCGGCGGCGTCTCCGAGGCCGGCGACCTCCTCCTCGCCCCCGCCCGCGACACCTTCCGCCGTACCCTCACCGGCCGCGGCTTCCGCCCCGAGTCGACCATCGTGCACGCCGCCCTCGGCAACGAGGCCGGCCTGGTCGGCGCCGCCGACCTCGCCCGCCAGGTCGCCCGCCGCTTCCGCACCATCAAGCGCCGCCGGGTGGAACGCGCGGTGCCGTAGCGGGTCGTACCGCGGAACGCCTCCGGGGCAGGAAGTCGGTCCGGCCGACTTCCTGCCCCGGAGGCGTTCCGGGACGGTGTGTCAGCCGGCCGACTTCCAGCGGTTGCGGCCGTCCGTGCCGGGGCCGCAGACCATCGGCGTGCCTGCGGCGGTCATGCTTCTTCATCTCTTCGTCTCTTCATCTCTCCGATCTGTTCGAACCCGAAAGGTGATCACCGCCCGGGCGGGAGGTCGGGTGGCCCGGCGCCCCGTGTCAACTACCCGTTGGTAGCACCGTGGCCCTGTTGTCGGGGTCATGGCTGTTGTGAAACAACGGAGTTGACGTCCATTCAGGAGGAGTCCGCATGAGAGCTCTGGTCCGGATCGCACCGCCGTTACTGCTCGCCACCGCCCTGGTCTGCACGGTCGCCGCCGGGCCGGCCGGGGCCGCGGCGCCGCCCGCGAAGGTGCCCGAGGCGGTCGGCCGGGGCGGTGCGGTCGCCAGTGTGGACGCCGATGCCACGGCGGCCGGGATCGAGGTGCTGCGCAAGGGCGGCAACGCCGTGGACGCGGCGGTCGCGGTGGCCGCGGCGCTCGGTGTCACCGAGCCGTACTCGGCCGGCATCGGCGGCGGCGGGTACTTCGTCTACTACGACCACGCCACCGGCCGGGTCCACACCATCGACGGCCGGGAGACCGCCTCCCGGACCGCCGACACCTCGCTGTTCCTGGAGAACGGCCAGCCGCTGCCCTTCGCCGACGCCGTCACCAGCGGCCTGTCGGTCGGCGTGCCCGGCTCCCCGGCCACCTGGGAGACCGCCGTCGGACTCTGGGGCCGCCGCAGCTTCGCCGAGGCGCTCGAACCCGCCCGGCGGATCGCCGAGCGCGGCTTCACCGTCGACCAGACCTTCCAGGACCAGACCGCGCTCAACCAGGCCCGGTTCAAGGACTTCCCCGACACCGCCAAGCTGTTCCTGCCCGGCGGAGCGCTCCCGGCGGTCGGCTCCACCTTCCGCAACCCCGACCTCGCCGCCACCTACCGGCAGCTCGGCCAGGAGGGCACCGAGGCCCTGTACCGGGGCGGGATCGCCGCCGACATCGTCCGCACCGTCCAGCACCCGCCGGTCGATCCGGCCTCCGGCCGGGTCGCCCGCCCCGGCAAGGTGGACGCCACCGACCTCGCCGACTACCGGGTCCGCCGCCAGCAGCCGACCCACGTCGCCTACCGGGACTACGACCTCTACTCGATCGCCCCGTCCAGCTCCGGCGGCACCACCGTCGGCGAGGCGCTCGGCATCCTGGAGGACGGCGAGCTCGCCGACTACGACACCACGCAGTACTACCACCACTTCCTGGAGGCCTCGCGGCTCTCCTTCGCGGACCGCAACCGCTGGGTGGGCGACCCGGCGTTCAACGACGTCCCGGTCAAGGAGCTGCTCTCCGCCCGGTACGCCGCCTCCCGGGCCTGCCTGATCAGCCCCGACCGCGCTCTGACCAGCCCGATCGCGCCCGGCGACCCGCGCCACCCCGCCGCCTGCGCGACCGCCGGGCCCGCGCCGGCCGCCGAGCCCTACGAGGGGCTGAGCACCAGTCACCTCACCGTGGCCGACCGCTGGGGCAACGTCGTCTCCTACACGCTGACCCTGGAGCAGACCGGCGGCAGCGGCATCACGGTCCCCGGCCGCGGCTTCCTGCTCAACAACGAGCTGACCGACTTCAACTTCACCCCGCTGGTGCCGGGCGTGCCCGACCCCAACCTGCCCGGCCCGGGCAAGCGGCCGCGTTCCTCGCTCTCGCCGACCATCGTGCTGCGCGACGGCGAGCCCGTGCTGGCGGCCGGTTCGCCCGGCGGGGCGACGATCATCACCACCACCCTCCAGGTGCTGCTCGGCCGACTCGACCGGGGGCTGAGCCTGGAGCAGGCGATCGCCGCGCCGCGCGCCAGCCAGCGCAACACGGCCGCCACCCAGGCCGAGCCCGGCTTCCTCGCGCTGCCCGAACGGGCGCGACTGGAGGCGCTCGGGCATGTGTTCGCCAGTACGCCGGAGATCGGTGCGGCGACCGGTGTCGAGCGGCTGCCGGACGGCCGCTGGGTCGCCGCCGCCGAACCGGTGCGCCGCGGCGGCGGCTCGGCGGCGGTGGTCCGGCCCGAGCCGTGAGGCGGCCCGAGCCGTGAGGCCGGCCCGAGCTACGAGACCGGACCGAGTGGTGGGCCGGCCCGAGCCGTGAGGCCGGACCGGTTTGTCGGTGCCGTTCGGTAGATTCGGGGTGGGCGTCGTCCGGGCGACCGGGGCGCCCACCCCGTCCGTACCGAACCACCGGGAAGGCCGCCCGCCGTGACCGTCCGCATCGCCACCTGGAACATCAACTCCGTCACCGCGCGGCTGCCCAAGCTCCTCGAATGGCTGGAGAGCGCCAAGCCGGACGTGCTCTGCCTCCAGGAGCTGAAGTGCGCCGCCGACGCCTTCCCGTACGAGCCCGTCCGCGAGCTCGGCTACGAGACGGCCGCGCACGGCAACGGCCGGTGGAACGGCGTGGCGATCCTCTCCCGGATCGGTCTCGACGAGGTCGTGCGCGACCTGCCCGGGCAGCCCGGCTACCTCGCCGACGACGCACTGCTGCCCGACGTCGAGCCGCGTGCGATCGCCGCCACCTGCGGCCCGGTCCGGGTCTGGTCCGTCTACGTGCCGAACGGGCGCGAGGTCGACCACGCCCACTACCGCTACAAGCTGGAGTGGCTGGAGGCGCTGCGGGTGGCCTCGCTGGACGACGCCGCCGGTGAGCGCCCGTTCGCCGTCCTCGGTGACTTCAACATCGCCCCGACCGACGAGGACGTCTTCGACCTGGCCGCCTTCGAGGGCCTCACCCACGTCACCCCCGCCGAGCGCGCCGCCCTCGCCGCCCTGGACGCGGCCGGCCTGCACGACGTGCTGCCCCGCCCGCTCAAGTACGACCGCCCCTACACCTACTGGGACTACCGCCAGCTCGCCTTCCCGAAGAACCGGGGCATGCGGATCGACCTCACCTACGCCAACAAGCCCTTCGTGGACGCCGTCACCGACAGCTATGTCGACCGCGAGGCGCGCAAGGGCAAGGGCACCTCGGACCACGCCCCGGTGGTCGTCGACCTCGACCTCTGATTCCGCTTCCTCTTGGGGGCCGGTCACCGACGGTGGCCGGCTCTCGCTCGAACGGGCCAGAGCGGTGGCCGGGTGCGGAGGGTGTGCCTACCGTCGGTGAGTGACCGGGTGCAGTTGTTCGATCACGTGGACTTCGGAGTCCCCGGCTGTGCCCGAGAGAACCCGGAGGTTCCGGTATGCGCCCCACGCGTACGGCCGCCGCCGCCCTGATCGGCGCGACGGTGCTGACCGGCCTGACGGCCCCCCTCGCGCTGGCCAAGGACGGCGCGGCCTCGGTCAGCCCGTCCCAGGCCGCACCGGGCCAGACCGTGACGGTCACGGTCGCCTGCGAGAAGTCCGACAAGCCCAACGCCAAGACCATCACCGCCAACTCGCCGGCCTTCGAGGGCGGCCCGGCCACCCTCACGCTCGGCTCCGACGGCAAGCACACCGGCTCCGCCCGGCTGGCGAGCAAGAACAGCGGCGAGAACAAGATCGACGGCAGCTGCCCGGACGGCGGCGCCTTCACCACCAATGTCACGGTGACCACGGTCTCGGTGTCCACCGGCGGCTCCTCCGCGCCCTCGGGCCTGGGCGGCTGGAGCGAGGCGGCCGGCGAGTGGGCGGGCTCGCTCGGCCAGTCCGGTGCCGGCAGTCAGCAGGTCGCCCCGCACGGTGCGGTGAAGACCGGTCTGGGCGGTTCGGTGGCTGCCGACCCCGCGGAACTCGCGGGCGGCGCGCTGCTGGTGGTGGGCGGGATCGGCGGCTTCTGGCTGCTGCGTCGGCGGTCGGCCGGCGCCGGGTCCGCCTGACGGGACGTTTCTGCTGGTGCGGGCCGTTCGGCATTGCCTCCGGCGTGCGGCCTGCTGGTGCGGCCGGTGGCGTGCGGGCCGCACCTGGGCGGGTGGCGGGTGTTCGTGGACTTTGCAAAGTGCACTTTGCAAAGTCCACGTCCCGCTTTGCGGTGCTGGGGTGCCGTCGGACGCAGCGTCCGACGGCACCTTCGTGCGTGCGGTCGGCCCTGGTTTCGTGGGGTGGAACGTTTCTCCTGGGGCGGCCTGCCCGGGTGTCCGTCGACTTTGCAAAGTGCACTTTGCAAAGTCCACGAACACTTTGCAAAGCCGGGTGCCGTCGGACGGGGCGTCCGACGGCACCCGGGCGCGTTCGGGCGGTGAGCGGCGTGCCCGGTGTTCGTCAGGGTGTGGCGGCCGCGAATTCGGTGGTCGCGAATTCGGTGGACACGGACACGGACACGGACACGGGCGCGGCCATGGCCCCGGCCCGGGTAGCGGTCACGCCCAGGCCGGGGCCGCGCCCGCGCCCGCGCCGGCGGCGGTCGGCGCCCCGGCCGCCGCCGGACCGTCGGCCCCCGCCTCCCGCTCCTCGGCGGCCCGCAGCGCACCGCTCGCCAGCAGGTACTGCGCCAGGAGGTACGTGGCCATGATCCAGAAATCGTGCCCCGGCAGCTCCCGCCACTTCGCCAGCTTGGTGGCGATCAGCGTGTCCGAGAGCAGGAACAGCGCCCCGCCGAGGCCGCCCCGCGCCCCGAGCCCGGCCGAGGCGACCGCCGTCGAGGCGAGCAGCAGGCTGTAGCCGGCCACCGGCGCCCGCAGGTCCCCGAGATCGGGCCAGAGCCGGCCCACCATCGTCACCCAGGCCGTCGCGTACGCCGCCGCGACCACCATCGTCCGCCGCCGGTCGGTCAGCGCGCCCTGGCCGACGAACATCGTCACGTAACAGACGTGCGCCGCCGCGAACGATCCCATTCCGGCCAGGAACGCGGTGTCGTCGCCGAGCTGGAGCAGCACGTCCCCGCCCGCGCTCAGCAGCAGCGCCGGCGCGAGCAGCTTCGGCGCGCGCCGGCCCGCCTCGGTGGCCCGGGTGACGCTGTGCGCGGCGAGCAGCGGCATCAGCGCGGGCTTGGTGGCGTGCCGCAGCGCGGGCGTCCCGGTGAGCAGCGCCCCCAGGTGGGCCGCGGAGGTGGCGGCGTAGCCGGTGAGCAGGCCGCCGGCGGAGCGCAGCCGGCCGCCGAGAACGGCGCGGGTGGTCGTACGGATGCTCATGCGGCGGTGTCCTCCGGGCGGTGGGGGAGCGGACGGGGCGGGTGGAGCGGCGGGCAGGGGAGCGGGCGCGCCCGTGCCGGTCACCATCCTGCCGGGCGCCGCGGGCGACCGGCAGGGGGCGTGGATGAGATTGTTACCGGTGCGTAGGTCCGGCCGTGCAACCGGGGTGACGTGTCCCCCGTGGGACGCGGGTCCGGTGCCCGTCCGGACCCCGGTGGCCCTCCGGTCGCGGTCCGGCCGCCGTTCGGCCGGATGTCGTCGGGACCCGGGCGGCTGCCAGCATGGGCCGCCCCCACCGTCTAGTCTGGTCCCCGACATGGAGCAGCAGGAGTACGCGACCGGCGCCGCGCGGACGGCCGGTGGCAGGTCGGACGGGCGCGCGGGCGGGGCGGGGCGGGGCACCACCACCGCCGTCGTCGTCATACGCGGATCCGGCTCCCGGGTCGCCCCCGGCACCGGAGCTGACGCCCCGCAGGACGCCCCGCAGGACGCCGCGCCGGTCGGCGGCTCCGGCTCCCCGTCCGCCGCCGGGCTATCGCCCGACCCCGGGTTGCTGCGGCTCGCTCGTTGGTTCGCCGAGGCCGAGCCCGGTACCGCCGACGACCTCTGCGCCGCCTCCCTCGGCCTCTACCCGGCGCGCCACTTCGGCGCCCCGGCCGGACCGTCCGCCGTCGACCCGGCCGCCGCCGACCCGTTCGCCGCAGGGCCGCCGACCGCCGAGGTCAGCTGGTGGCACGGTCCCACCGCGCACATCCCCGCACCGCTGCGCGCCCGCGAACCGCGCCCGGCCGGTGGTCTGCGCCGCGCCCGCCGGGACGCCGCCGCGCTGCCCGTCGTCCTCTCAGGTGCCAAGCCGGGCACGCCCGGCCGTCACCGCAAGCCCGAACGCTCGCGGAGTACCGGTACCGTCCCGCAGGATCGTTCCGCCGCGACCACCGCCGCCGAACGCCGGATAGCCGCCCGGCTGCTCGTCGCCCACCCGCTGGTGACCGCCTCCGGGCCGCACGCCGACGGCTTCCCGCTGATCCGCCGTCACCGCGACTGGCTCGCCGAGCGCTTCGACACCCTGCTCGGCTACCGCCTGGTGGTCGGTCCCTGGCACGCCCGTCTGCACAAGGCGGGACTCGGTCCCGGTGCCACCCGTCGCCTCGAACACCCCGCCACCGGTGCCCCGTTCACCCCCGGCGGCTACGCGCAGCTCGCCCTCGCGCTGGCCCTGCTGGTCGACGCCCCCGAGCGACTCCCGCTGGACGGCCTGCTCGCCGCGATGGACGCCGTCCGCCCCGGGCCCGGCCCGGCCGCGCGGTCGGCGGACCGGGCCGAGCTCGCGATGGCGCTCGCCGTGCTCGCCGACTGGCAGGTGCTCACCGACCTCCCCGCCGCGGCCCTCGCCGACCCGGCCGCCGCCGGTCCCACGGTGCTGACGGTCGACCGGGAACTCGCCCGCGCCGTCCCGGTCGGCCCGCCCGCGCTCGCCGACGACGCCACCGACCTCATCCGCCGCGCCGCCGAGGCCGAGCCGGGCACCGCGGTCCGCCGCCGCCTGGCCGAGACCCCGGCCGTGCTCGCCGCCGACCTGCCCGAGGACCAGCGCGCCTGGCTGCGCGACCACGGCCGCACCGGCCCGGCGGCGCTCGCCGACTTCCTCGGCCTGGAGGCGGAGCAGCGGGCCGAGGGCGTCGCCCTGCTCGACCCGGCGGAGGAGCTCACCGACCTCGCCCTGCCCGGCGCCGACACGGCCGCCCAGGCGGCCCTGCTGCTGGTCGAGCGCCTGGTCGAGGAGGTCCGGCCGCTGCCGGGCGAGACCGCGGGCACCGACGTGCCGGTCCCCGACGCGCTGATAGACGGCGTGCTCGGCGACATCGCCGACGAGTACGGCCTGCCGGCCGGCTGGCGCCGCGACTACCTCGCCGACCGCACCGCGCTCCGCCGCGACGCGCTCGACCTGCTCCACCGGATGGGCCTGATCACCCCCGCCCCGCGCGGCACCCGCCCCCCGGGCTGGCTGCTCCGGGCCCCCGCGGCGCGCTACGCGCCGGCCCCCGACCTGCTCCCCGCCCCGGGCACCGGCCGCCACTCCCGGCCGGACCCCGCTCCCGTGATCCCCGCCCCCGCTGCGCCCCGGGCCGGTCAGCCGGTCTGATCCGCGTCGGCCCGGCGGCTGTTCGCGGGATGTCCTCGCCGGTTCGCCGGTCGTCGGTGGTGGCGGGCCTTCCCGACCTGACCCGGCCCGGTCCCCGATCCTGCCGCCGCGGTCGTCCGCCCTGCCCCGCGACGTCCTGCCCTGCCGCGCCCCGCGACGTCCTGCCCTGCCCCGTGACGCCCGCCCCGGCCCGTCCGGCCCCCCGCTCGCCCCGGGCGTGGGAGCGGGCACGGGAAAGCCCGCGCCGCAGCGAGGCGGGCGGGCGGTGGTGGGCCGTGGTGCTGTTGTGCGGCGGCGCCGGTGCGCGCCGGTACCGGTGTGCGGTGGGGCTACTTCCGGACGGTCGCCGTGGCGGTGGCGACGGTGCCGTGCTGGACGGTCTCGACGGTGGCACCGACACCGAGGATGCCCAGGGCGACGGAAGCGAGGACGGCGGAGCTGGCCAGGACGCGTCGGTGGCGCTTGGGCATGGGGAAGCGCGGGTCCTGGGAGGTCGCCGGAGGGATGGCGTTCATGGCAGGGAGGTTTCCAGGGCGGTGTTAACGATCGCTACGTGCGGGTGAAGTCCGGGTGGGGGGTGGGCGTCGGCTTGGGCGGCCATGGCAACGCCGCAGGTCACGCCCGTGCCCCGGGGTGGGCGGCGGCCCACCCCGGGGAGGCGGGGTTCACCCGTTCGGGGGGCGCCGGTTCCCGTTGCGGGCGGCGGCCATGGCCTCGCCGACGGCGACCCGGACGGCGTCCCGCAGGCCGTGGGCGGGGTGGAAGCGGGACTGTCCGGCGGCGGGGTCGGTCCGCAGCTCCTTCACCAGCGCGACGCACAGCAGCAGCATCACCCCGACGAACGGCAGCGCGACCAGGATGGTGGCGTTCTGCAGCGCGGTGAGCCCGCCGGCCAGCAGCAGTGCGGCCGCGACCCCGCCCATCAGCACGCCCCACACCACCACCAGCCAGGTGCGCGGGTGGAGCGAGCCGCGGCTGGAGAGCGAGCCGAGGACGAGCGAGGCCGAGTCGGCGCTGGTGATGAAGAAGGTCATCACCAGCAGGACCGCGATCACACTGGTCACCGTGCCGCCGGGGAGCGAGCGCAGCATTTCGAAGAGCGAGGCCTCGGCGCCCTGCGGGATGGTCTCGACGAGATCGGCGGCGCCGGTGCTGTCGAGCCGGATCGCGGTGCCGCCCATGACGCAGAACCAGATCACGGTGGCCCCGCTGGGCACCAGCAGGACACCGAGCAGGAACTCCCGCACGGTGCGGCCGCGCGAGATGCGGGCGATGAAGGTGCCGACGAAAGGGGCCCAGGACAGCCACCAGGCCCAGTAGAAGATGGTCCAGCTGCCGAGCCAGCTCTCGTCCGTGAAGGCACCGGTCTGGGTGGACATCGCGAGCAGGTCGGAGAGGTAGCCGCCGACGCTGGAGGGGATCGCGTCCAGGACGAACACGGTGGGGCCGACCACGAAGACGAAGAGCATGATCAGCGAGGCCAGCACCACATTGGCGGTGGAGAGCCACTTCACGCCCTTGTGCACGCCGGAGAAGGCGGAGAGGACGAAGGCGGCGCTCAGCGAGGCGATGATCACCAGCTGGGTGCGCTCGGTGTTGCTGACGTCGGAGACGTAGCCGAGGCCGTCGGCCACCTGGAGGGCGCCGAGGCCGAGGCTGGTGGCCGAGCCGAACACGGTGGCGAAGACGGCGAGCAGGTCGATCGCCCGGCCCGGCCAGCCGTCGGCGCCGCGCTCGCCGATCAGGGGGACGAACGCGGCGGAGATCCGGTTGCCGCGGCCCTTGCGGAAGGTGGTGTAGGCGAGCGCGAGGCCGCCGACCGCGTAGATCGCCCACGGGTGCAGGGTCCAGTGGAAGAGGGAGAACTCCAGGGCCTGCTGGGCGGCGGCCGCCGACTGCGGTTCGAGGCCGGAGCCGGGCTGCGGGGCGGCGAAGAGCTGGAGCGGCTCGCCGACGCCGTAGAACATCAGCCCGATGCCCATGCCCGCGCTGAACATCATGGCCACCCAGGCGAGGGTGGAGAACTCCGGTTCGTCGTCGTCCCGGCCGAGCCGGATCCGTCCGAAGCGGCTGAACGCGAGCAGCACGGTGAGGGCGAGGAAGACGTCGGCGGCGACGACGAAGAGCCAGCCGAAGTTGTGCAGGACCCAGCCGAGGGCGGTGCTGGAGGTCCGGCCGAGGGAGTCCTCGGCGAAGATGCCCCAGGCGACGACCCCGAGCACCGCGACCGCGCCGATCCCGAAGACCACCCGGTCGACGGGGAGGGTGGCGGCCGGTTCGTCCGGCGGCCCGGTGGGTTGACTGGTCATGGGGGTACCTCTCGCGGCTTACTGGCGGGCCGACGGCATGCGTCGGCGACATGATCTGAAAGGGATACATGTCGTACTATGTCCAGTTCCCGTCCGGAGAGTCGGGACGGCGCGCCGGGAGGCGGGGAGCTGAGGGGTCGTCAGTCGCGGCGGGCGGCGGCGGGGGCGTCGCCGGGTTCAGGCCGCGGCGGGGAGCGGGAGGGCCGGCTGCGGGGACGCGGGTCCGGCGGTGTCCAGGTAGCCGGCCAGCGCGTTCCGGCTGCGGGTCAGCTCGCCGATCCGCGCGTCCAGTTCGGCGAGTTCGCCGCGGAGGGTGGCGAGCAGGTCGGGGCAGGACTCCAGGGCGGGGGCCGGCCCGCTGGCGCAGGGGAGGATCCCGGCGATCACCCGGGTGGGCAGGCCCGCCGCCAGCAGGCCCCGGATCTGCCGCACCCGGACGGTGTCGCCCTCGCCGTACTCGCGGTAGCCGCCGGCCGAGCGGGTGGGCCGCAGCAGGCCCTGCTCCTCGTAGTACCGCAGCAGGCGGGTGGACACCCCGGTCAGGCGGGCGAGTTCTCCGATGCGCATGACCGGGCGAACGCCGCCGTCCGGCCGGGTGTTCCCGCGCGGGCGGGGCGGCGGTCAGCCGGCGACCGGGCCGGCGGGCTGCTCGGCCAGGAATCCGAGCAGCAGCTCCCGCAGCTCGGGCAGCCGCTCGACCATCGGCAGGTGGCCGGCCGTCAGCTCGACCAGCCGGGCCCCGGGGATGCCCTCGGCCAGGGCGCGGTGCTGCTCCGGCGGCACCAGCCCGTCCTCGGTGGTGCTGACGACCAGGGTCGGGACGCCGACCCTGGCCAGCTCGGCGCGGACGTCGGCCCGGGCGGCCAGGTCGAACTGGGCGTGGAAGCCGGCCGGGAGCGGCGCGGCGGCCAGGGCGGTGCGCAGCCCGGCGAGCTGTCCGGCGGGCAGCGCGTCCACCCAGGTCCGGCCGAACACCACGGTCAGCAGCTGGTTGGCCATCAGTTCGGGGTGCCCGGCGAGGGCGGATGCCTGGTCGGCGAGCAGCCGGAACCGCTGCGAGCCGCCGGCCACCCCGGCGAGCAGCAGCAGTGAGCGGACCCGCCCGGGGTGGCGGGTCACGGCCCGGACGGCCACGGCGGCGCCGAGCGAGTAGCCGGCCAGGTCGAAGGCGTCCAGGCCCTCCGCGTCGGCGGCGGCCACCAGGCGGTCGGCCAGGTCGTCGAGGGAGAGCCCGCCCGGTTCGGCGGGGCTGTCGCCGGAGCCGGGGAAGTCGGGGGCGACGACCGTGCGGCGGGTGGCGAGGTCGTCGAGCAGCGGGCCCCAGTTGTCGTGTGCGCTGCCGCCCGCGCCGTGGGCGAGCAGTAGTCCGGGGCCGCTGCCCAGGACGGTCCGGGCGAGCGGTGCGGCGGGGGAGGCGGACGCGGTGGCGGGGGAGGAGAGCGGTGCGGCAGGGCGGGTGGTCATGGCGGTGCTCCTGGGCGGGTCGTGCGGGACGGAGGGGGTTGGGACCGGACGGCCGGCCCGCTCCGCACGCTAGGAGTTCACACCGGTGTGAAGGTCAAGCCCGTCGCTCCACCACCCGGGGCCGCCCCGCCCCCCGCGCCGCCCTGCCCCCCCCCGCGCCGCCCCGCCGCGCGGGCACGCCGGGGAGCGGGCCGGCCGGACCTGCCCGGACCGGCCCGCGCCCGCGTGGGGCCTCAGGCCGTGGACGTGACCTCGTACGGGGCCGGGCGGGGCGTTTCGTACGGGTTCAGCACCAGCCGCACCACGTCCTCCAGCCGCCGCCGGGCGTCGCCCAGCGTGGTGCGGCCGGTCACCCAGGCCGTCAGCTCGCCCTGCCAGGCGTGGCCGACGATGTGCCGCACCAGGTCACTGGCCGCGGCCGGCACTTCGTCGGCCATCACCGCCTGGAGCGCCGTGCTGTCGGCCCGGGCCATGCCCTGGAGCGCCTCGCTGGCGAAGGGGTCGGTGGAGGCGGCGACGGCCACCCGCAGTCTGGCCAGCTCGGGCTGCCGCTGGTAGGCGCGCATGCCGCCGCGGACGAACCGCGCCACCCGGTCCGTGGCGCCCAGGCCGGCGCGCGGTCCGCGCAGCTCCGCCACCAGGTCGGCCAGCAGCAGCCGGTGCCAGTCGGCGATCGCCGCCGCCAGCAGGTGGTCCTTGGAGGAGAAGTAGCGGTACGCCGTCCCCAGGGCGACTCCGGACCGCTCGCAGACCTGCTTCATCTGCAGCCGCTCGACGCCGATCTCGTTCACCAGGGCGAGCGCCGCCGCGATCAGGCTTTCGCGGCGTTCGAGCTGACGCGGAGACATCGCCTCCACCGGCCGTGGTGACAGGTCAACCTTGGTCACCCGCACCATGATACGGGCCGGGGCCGCTCAGGAATATGACGCCGACCGGCCGCCCGCCGTTCGCCCCCCGGTCACCGAGTGCGGGTGGGGCGGCGGACGGCGGGCGCGGCGCGGCGGGCCGGGCGGAGCGGGCGGGCGGACCGGGTGGTCAGCGGGGCGCGACGAGGCGTTCGCGGATCAGCGCCTCCTGGACGGCGGAGGCCACCAGTCGCCCCCCTCGGTCGTAGAACTCGCCCAGCGCCAGACCCCGGCCGTCCGAGGAGGACGGGCTGCGCTGGGCGAACAGCAGCCATTCGTCGGCCCGGAACGGCCGGTGGAACCACATCGCGTGGTCCAGCGAGGCCATCAGCAGCCGGGGCGGCTCGGTGCGCTGGAAGAAGTTCGGCTGGACGTGCAGCCCGGCGGTGGAGGCCAGGGTGAGGTCCGAGAGGTAGGTGAGGGCGCAGACGTGCAGCAGCGGGTCGTCGGCGGGCAGCGGGGAGCCGGCGCGCAGCCAGACGAACTGCTGCGGCATGCCGGGCACGGCCGGCGGCACGCCCGGCGCGTCCGGTGGGACGAAGCGCAGCTCCAGGGCGCCGAAGCCGCTGGCGGCCAGTGCCGCCCGGGCCTCGTCGTCCCAGTGCGCGAAGGCGTCCGGCAGTTCCTCGGGGCCGGGCAGCGCGGGGATCTCGCGGTGCCGGTCGGCGGCCGGCTCGGGGCGCTTGAAGGACGCCGAGAGGGTGAAGACGGTCTCTCCCCGCTGGACCGCCGTCACCCGCCGGGTGGCGTAGGAGGAGCCCTGGCGGACCCGGTCCACCCGGTACTCGATCGGGCGGCCCGGGTCGCCGGGCATCAGGAAGTAGCCGTGCAGCGAGTGCACCGAGCGGTCCGCCCCGATCGTCCGCCCGGCCGCCACCAGGGCCTGCGCGGCGACCTGGCCGCCGAACGCGCGCATCGGCGCCCCGGCGTGGCAGCGGCCGCGGAACGTGTTCTCGTCGAGGGGCTCGATCCGCAGCAGATCGGCGAACGGTCCGACCGTGTCGATCGCCCGTCTGTCCTGTTCGGTCAGCTCTGTCACTGGCCCATAGTGGCAGACCGGGGTGCCCCGCCGATGTGACGTGGGTAACCCGTCCGGGCGAACACGCTTGCTAGAACGTGTTCCATTGTCCGGATTCCGACGGAGGGCGGACAGTGCCGCGGCGGCCGGCCGGGCGGGCTGCCGCCGGAGCCGGGACGGCCGATTGTCAGTGCCTCGACCTAGCGTCACGGGCATGTCGCAATCCGCACACGCGTACGCCTATCTGCGCCCGTCCGCCGTCGTCGACGGCGCGGCCGGCCGGAGCCTCGCCCTGGAGACGTCCGGCGGCGCCACCCCGCTGGGGGACGCCGCCCACCCGCGGTTCTTCGCGGGTTTCCTGGCCGAGCCGGCCCCGGCCGCCGCCGCGCTGCTCGCCGTGGCGGACGTCGCCGCCGCCCGGTACTACCAGCCTCAGCTGCGCGCCTCGCTGGACCCGGTGGTCACCGCCAACGGCGACCGGCTCCGGTTCGAGTCCTTCTCCGGCTGCTGCGGCGTCTACGCCCGCCTGGACGTGCTCGCCGCCGGTCTGGACGGCGACGCGATCGGCCACGGCACCACCAACGTCGACGTCAACAATCCGTTGCGAGAAGCACTCACCCGGATCGCTCCGGCCGAGCCGCTGCACCTCGCCGTCGGCCCGGACGCCCTGGAGGTCACCACCTTCGACGGGCCGGTCGTCGAGAAGAAGGTCCCGCTGCCCGAGCGCTGGCTGCGCGGCTTCGCCGAGACCCAGGTGACCGCCGCCGGATTCGACCTGCGGGCCGAGCTGCCGGCCGCCGAGGCGGTCCGCTTCCTCCGTTCGCTGCCCCGCGGCGGCCGGGCCGGGGCCAGGACGGTCCAGTGGGTGGTCCTCGCCGGGCGGACGCTGCGGCCGACCACCAGGCCGGTGGCCGGCGCGGTCTGCCTGCCGGGCCCGGAGCGGCTGGCCGCCCTGCAGCGGGTGCTGCGGCACGCCAGGGCACTGCGGATCTACGGCCCGTCGGCCGTCGGTGACGGTCCGACGGCCTCCGCCTGGGAGGTCGAGCTGCCCGGGATGCGGCTCACCCTCACCCTCTCGCCGGACCCGTCCCGGGGCTTCAGCGGCGAGGGCGGTGTCCTCGGGGCGCTGGCCACCGGCACCGCCGAGCCGGACGCCGACCTGGTCGCGACGCTGCTCGCCTGGGAGCCGAGGATCGAGGTCGCCGAGCTCGCCGAGCAGGCCGGTCTCGCCCCGGCCCGGGTGCGGGCCGCGCTGACCAGGCTCGGCACCGCCGGGCAGATCGGCTACGACGTGGCCGAGGCCGCGTACTTCCACCGCCGGCTCCCGTACGAGTCCGGGCGGGCGGAGTCGGCCAACCCCCGGCTGAAGGCCGCCCGCGCACTGGTCGCCGCCGGCGCCGTCCGGCTGGAGGAGGGCGGCGCGACGGCGGTCGTCACGGTGGACGACCACGTCCAGCGGGTGCGGACGGAGGCGGCGGGCGCGGTCGGCTGCACCTGCCTCTGGTGGGCGAAGTACCGGGGCGGGCGCGGGCCGTGCAAGCACGTGCTGGCGGTCGGCATGGTCCGCGAGGCGCAGGCCGGGGCGGGGGCCGGGAGCGGGATCCACACGCGGACGCAGACGCGGGGACAGGACGGCGGAGTCCGGGAGGGGACACGATGAGCGGCACGACCACGAGCACGAGGCCCGGCACGAGCACGAGCACGCGCACGAGCGCCAGTACGACGGCGACCGCGGACTCCGCCGCCGTGGAGGCCCTGCTGACGGAGATCCGGGAGGGCCGGCCCGATCGGCTGCCGAAGCTGCTCGCCGCGCTCGGGCCCGCCGAGCGGCGCTCCTGCGTCCCGGCGCTCAGGGAACTGCGCCGGGCCAACCGCGGCGAGTGGACGAAGCCGGCCAACCAGCGGATGTGCGCGCTGCTGGTGGCCGGCGCCGGCTGCCACCCCGGCCCGGCCGGCGCGGCCGCCTGGATCGGCTCCCGGGACTTCACCGGCCGTTCCTGGGCCCGCCACCCCGCCCTGGCCGAGGTGGTCGAGGCCCAGCCGGAGGAGTGGCAGGTCGAGGTGGTGGGCCGGCTCGCCGCCAAGCGCGGCTCCGGCTTCAGCTGGGACCTCTTCCCGCTGATCGAGCGGGTGGTGCGGCGCACCGGCTGCGCGGTGCCGGCCTCCGACGAGTTCGTCGCCGAGTGGCTGCGGTCGGGCGCCGGGCGGGAGAACAGTCCGCGCGGCAGCGCCACCACCCTGCTGGAGCGGTTGCGGGTCGACACCTTCACCCCGGTCCTGCTGCCCCGGGTGTTCGAGCTGGAGGACGTCGCCTGGACGCTCGACGCCGGGCTCGGCACCCGGCCCGGGGACAACTGGCCGGCGGCGATCGCCGGGCTGGCCGAGGAGGGCCTGTTCGGCCGGGCGGAGCTGATCGACCTCTGCCTGGGCCGGCTGGTGCGCGGCGGCCGGGCCGCCGACCAGCGGGCCTTCCTGGGCGTGCTGACCACGCTCGCGCCCACGCCGCAGGAGTACGCGGCCCGGGTCCGCGACCTGATGGCGCTGCTCGACGGGCTCCCGGCGGTGGCCGGGCACGCCCAGCAGGTGCTCGCCGGGCTGGACGGGGCCGGGCTGGTCGAACCGGAGCTGGTCACCGAGGCTTCCGCGGTGGTGCTGTTCCGGGCCGAGAAGAAGCTGGTGCGCGCCCAGCTCGCCTGGCTTGAACAGGCCGCGCGGAGCGCGCCGGAGCGCTCCGGCCCGGTCGCGCTGGCCGCCGCCGAGGCGTTCGGCCACCCCGACAGCGCCCTCCAGGAACGGGCGCTCAACCTGGTCGCCCGCCGCCTGAAGACCGCCGGCGAGGCCGTGCTGCCGGAGCTGCGCCTCGCCGCCGGGACGCTGAACCCCGTCCACCACGCCCGGGCGGGCGCGCTGTTCGGCGCCGTCCTCGGCGGCTCGGGGGAGGAGGACACCGCCTGGGACGAACTGCTCCCGCCGGTCCCCGAGCCGGCCCCGCTCGGGGAGCCGCTCGCCACCCCGGCGGAGGTCGCCGAGGAGCTGGCCGTGCTGCTGGCCGCGGGCCGGCCCGGCGTCGCCGTCCTCGAACGCGTCCTGGACGGCCTGGTCCGGCACGCCCACCGTGACCGCCCGGCGCTGGCCGAGGCACTGGAACCGGTGCTGCGGGCCCACCCGTGGCAGAACGTCGGCCGGTGGCAGGACTGCGGCCCGGCCGACGCGCACTACCTCGCCGCCGTGGTGGCCGGCCAGGTGGACCCGTACCGGCTCGGACACGTCTTCCGGAACAAGGGCCGGCACCCGCTGCGCGGCGAGCACAACACCGTGTACGGCACGGTGCTGGCCGCCCGGATCTCCGAGGCGGCCGAGCGGGTCGCGGCCGACCCGCTGCCGTTGCTGCTCGCCACGCCGACCGACGCCACCGGCGCGATCGCCGCGACCGCGCTGGTCGGCCGGATCGCCGCCTACGAGGCCGCCGGCGCGGCGGTCGCTCCGGCCGACCTGAACGCGGCGCTGCTGCGGGTCGCCCCGACGGCTGACCCGCAGGTGCTGGCGGCCGCCGACCGGCTGACCTCGCCCGCCGGGCGGTGGCTGGCGGCCTGGTTGCGCGGGGGCGGTCTGCCGGCCCAGAGCTCGGAGCGGGTGCTGTTCGCCCCGGCCCCGGCGTCGCTGCGCCCGCTGCGGTACTGGGACCGCTGGTGGGAGGCCCTGAAGCGGCTCGCGGTCGCCCAGCCCGGCAGCGCCGGACCGGCCGGGCCCGCGGGCGAGCGGCTCGGCCCGGAGTTCCGGGCGCTGCTGGAGGGCACCGAGCCCAGCGTGGCCCGGGTCCGCAAGCAGGACGAGTGGCTCTGGGAGCCCACCGAGCACTGGGCCGCGATGCTCCCGCACCACCGGGAGGAGCTGGCGGCCCGATGGCTGGACCGGTTCGCCGATTCCGCCGACCGGGAGCGGCGCGGTGTCGCCCGGATGCTGGTCGTGCTCGCCGAGGCGGGCGGGCCGGCCGGGCTGGCGCTGCACCTGGCACTGGCCTACTGCCTCGGCGCGCGGTTCCCGGAGGACCGCACCGCCGCCGTGGACGCGCTGCTGGTGCTGGCCGCCCGGGGCGACCTGGACGCCGCCCTGCTCGGGCGCGAGCTGGGCGAGCTCCTCGCGCTCGGGACGGTGAAGCCGAACCGCCTCGCCCAGGCCCTGGGCACCGCCGCCGACACCGGGGCCTGCGCCACCGCCTGGTCGGTGCTGGCCCCCGTCCTGCCCACGCTGCTCGGGGGCGAGGCGCTGCGGGGCACCGCCGACGTGCTCGCGGTCGCCACCGACGCCGCGCGCCGCTCGCGGGCACGCGGCCCGGTGGAGGAGGTGACCGCCACCGCGGCGCGGCCCGGCGCCGCCCGGCTGGTGAAGGAGGCCCGGGCGCTGCGCGACGTGTTGGCGGGCGACTGAGCCCGCGCCCGCCGACGGGGCACCGGCGGCGCTGCGGGCCGCCGGGCCGGGCGGGCCCAGCACCGCGGCCCAGCGCCGTGTCCGGGTGCCGGTGGTGCCCGGCGGAGGGCCCCGACGTGGGTGTTCGCCCGGGCCGCCTAGGGTGTGCGGGACCGCCACCCGTCGCCCGCCACCGGAGCACCTGTGCTGCACCTGCGTCTGATCGTCCCCGCCGACCTCCGGGATCCCGTGCTGAGCTGTCTGGACGACTGCGTCGGCGTCACCCACGTGGTGCTGCTGCCCGACGCGGCCGTCCGTCCGTCCGGGGACGTGGTGCTGTGCGACGTCGCCCGGGAGTCGGCGGACGAAGTGCTGGCGGGCCTCCGGGAGACCGGTCTGACCGAGCGCGGCGCGATCGACGTCCAGGAGATCGAGCTGACCCTCTCGAAGGCCGCCGACGAGGCCGAACGGCTCGCACCCGGTGAGGGCGCCGACGCCCTGGTGTGGGAGTCGGTCTCCGAGATCACCCACGAGGAGTCCACCCTCACCTGGGTCTTCCTGGCCTTCCTCGCCGTCGCGACCATGCTGGCGGCCTGCGGTGCCGTCCTGGACAGCGCGATCCTGGTGGTCGGGGCGATGGCGGTGGGGCCGGAGTTCGGTCCGCTGGCCGGGCTCTGCGTCGCACTGGTGCAGCGGCGGTCCCGGCCCGCGCTGCGCTCGCTGAACGCGCTGATGACGGGCTTCGCCGTGGCGATGGCACTGACGGTCGTGTTCACCCTGCTGATGGACGGCCTGGGCCTGTTCACCCTGGAGGAGTTCGACGGCGCCCGCCCCAACACCTCGTTCATCTGGCAGCCGGACGCCACCTCGTTCGTGGTGGCCTTCCTGGCGGGCATCGCCGGGCTGCTCTCGGTCACCTCGGCCAAGGCGGGGATGATGGTCGGGGTGGCGATCTCGGTGACCACGGTGCCGGCCGCCGCCAACGCGGCCGTCGCGCTCGGGTACGGGGACTTCCGTCAGTTCTGGGGGTCCAGCCTGCAGTTGCTGCTGAACATGGCGGGCATCGTGCTGGCCGGGGTGCTCACCCTGCTGGTGCAGCAGGCGGGCTGGCGGCTGATCCGCCGCCGGGCCGATGAGGCCGGCGCGGCGGGCGGGGCCGCGGGCGGGCGGCGCACCGCGGGCTAGGAGTCCGTCCGGGCACGCGAGCGCACCACCCGGCACGTCCGCGCGCCGGCACGTCCGCGCGCCGGCACGTCCACGCGCCGCCCGGCCGGACGCGGCCGCCGGACCCGCTCAGACCGGGACGCCGTCGTCCTCGGCCGTCACCGTGGGGCGGGACCCGTTCGTTCCCGCCGGTCCGGTGCCCGCCGGCCCGGCACCCCGTGCCGCCGGCCCCGTCGCAGCTGCGGCGGCCGCGGCATCCGCGGCGGCCGTCGGGTCCGCCGATCCGTCCGGCACCACCAGTGGCGTGCCGTCCCCGTCCCCGGGCGGCGCGGCCACCGCCCGCCACCAGCGCCGCAGCGCGGGCGGCTCGACCGGTTCGAAGGGCTTGCCGGGGCGCGGCACCACCAGCCGGGCGCCCTGGGCCCGCGCGGCGGCGACCACCCGCTCGGCGGGCTCCTCCCACGGATGCGGGGCGAGGTTGAAGGTGCACCAGTGGATCGGCAGCAGTACCTCGCCGCCGAGGTCCAGATGCGCCCGGACGCCCTCCTCGGGCGTCATGTGCACCTCGGGCCAGAAGTCGCTGTAGGCGCCGACCTGCACCATCGTCGCGTCGAACGGGCCCAGTCGGCGGCCGATCTCGGCGAAGCCGGCGAAGTAGCCGGTGTCCCCGCTGTGGAACACGGTGCGGCCGCCGCCCGCCACCACCCAGGAGGCCCACAGGAAGAGCGGGCTGGTGCGCGGACCGCGGCTGCAGTAGTGCCGGGCGGGGGTGGCGGTCAGGGTCAGGCCCGCCACCTCGGCCGACTCCCACCAGTCGAGTTCGACGATCCGGTCGGCCGGCACGCCCCAGTACTCCAGGTGCGCCCCGACCCCGAGCGGCACGGCGAAGGTCGCGCCGGTGCCGATCAGGGCCCGGACGGTCCCCATGTCGAGGTGGTCGTAGTGGTCGTGGGAGACGACCACGACGTCCACCCCGTCGAGTTCGGACAGCGGCAGCGGCACCGGATGGAGCCGTTTGGGGCCGGTCCAGGCGAAGGGGGAGCAGCGTTCGCCCCAGACCGGGTCGAACAGCACCCGGCGGCCGCCGATCTCGGCGAGCACGGTGGCGTGGCCGAGCCAGGTGAGCCGCAGGCCCGAGGCGGGCGGTTCGGCGAGGTCGACCGGCAGCAGCCGGTGCAGCGGCACGGCGGCGGCCGGTACCCGGCGGACCCGGTCGGCCGCCAGCTGGGCGCGGGTGATCTCCAGCGGGCTGCGCTCGTAGACCAGCCGCCGGGTCGGCACCGGGTTGCGGAAGGCGCCGTCGGCGAACTGCGGGGAGCGGTGGATCCGGGCCAGCCGTTCGCCCCGCGGCTCGGCGCCGAAGGCGTCCGTCCGGACCCGGTGCCAGGCCGCCCGGGGCAGTCCGGTCAGGCCGGACAGCGCGCCGGGACCGGACGGTCCGGTCCGGCCGGGGGGCGTGATGAGGGTCGGGGACAGGCCGGGGACGCGGGAGTACCACGGGGCGGCTGGGCGGGGCACGGCACCTCCAAGGACGGCGACGGATACCTGGCATGCCGGGGCGCGCACCGTCGGCGGGGACACCGGTTCGGTACGACAACCATCTCGTCGGAGGTTACTCGTGCTCGGCCCTCCGGACCCGGCGAGCGGCGGCCGCCGTCCGCCGACCAGGGGCCTTCCCCGGTGATCAGGCGTAGAAACGGGTGATCGTCTCGGCCACGCAGTGCGGCTTGGCGCTCTCCGCGCTGGTGATGGTGAACCGGACCACGGCCTGCACCCCGCCGGACACCTCGGTGGCCGAGACGAGTTCGGCGGTGGCCCGGATCGCCGTCCCGACCGGCACCGGGGCGGGGAAGCGGACCTTCTCCGAGCCGTAGTTCAGCGCCATCCGGACGCCCTCGACGCCGTAGCACTCCTTGGCCAGCACCGGGATCATCGACATCGTCAGGTAGCCGTGCGCGATGGTCGAGCCGAACTGGCTCTCCTTCGCCCGCTCGGGGTCGACGTGGATCCACTGGTGGTCGCCGGTGGCCTCGGCGAACAGGTCGATCCGCGCCTGGTCGACGGTGTGCCACTGGCTGGTCCCCAGCTCGGTGCCGACGGCGGCGGTCAGCTCGGCGAGGGAGGCGAAGATCGTCACGGAGCGCTCCTGAGGGCGGGCGGTGCGACAGCGGTCGCGGTGCGGTGGTGCGAACTCCGCAGAGTATGCCTACTCGCCGGTCACCTGTCAGGGGTCCGCCGGAAGCACCCGCCCGGGGCGGTCACGCCCCTTCGAACAGTCGGGTGCGGTCGGGCGCGGTCGGACCCGGGTCGGGCTCAGGACTGCGGGACGGTGTGGCCGGACGAGGACAGCCGACGGCCGCTGATCAGCTCGGGCGCCACCGCGACGAACATCGGGTCGGGCTCGTCGGTCCAGGGCCGCAGCCCGGAGCGCAGCGCGCGGAGGATCTGCTCCGGGTCGCGCAGGATGTCCGCCCGGCCGTGGACCAGCACGCTCCAGCCGCTCCGGGTGAGCGGGTCCATCCGGTCGGCCTGGAAGGCGACGACGGTGCCGTCCAGCCCGCGCGCGGTGGCGCTGTCCCGGCGCACGGCGAGCAGCAGGCGCCCGTCCGGGACGACCTCGAAGGAGACCGGCAGCACGGCCGGGAGCGCGTGCTCGGTGTACACCACGCGTCCGACGGGCACGGTGCTGAGCAGGCGGAGGCACGCCTCGGTGCCGAGTTCCTCCGGTTCGTCGTCCAGCGCGTCGTCACGGTCCATGCGTCCGATCGTCCCTCCGCCGGGCGTGGGCCGACAGGGCCCATGGTCCCTGGGCGACAGGGCTTTGGGGCCGCGCCGTCCGGACCCGGACGGCGGGCCGGGGCGAGCTGACGGAGAGCTGACGGAGCGGGCGCGGAGGGTGACCGGGGGCGGGCGGTCCCGGACGCGTCGAGAAGACGGTGCCCGGAGGCCCGACACCGACGGCACGGGGCGATAGCCTGCCCGGCGGTGGCACCGAGGCGCACCGGGTGTGCCGCGAGGCCCGGGGCTCGGAGCCCGGAGCCCGGAGCGGGTGGCGGAACGGAACGGTTCGGCGGTCCCGGGGTACCGGGGCCGGGCAGGAGGGGGCGGTGCGGGTGGCAAGCGGGATCGATCTCGTGGTGATCGGCGCGGACGGCGGGCCGGACCGCGCGTTCGGCGGTTCGGGCCGGGCGGCCGAGGGCGCCCGGGAACTGGCCGAGGTGCTGCCCGGGATGTGCTTCGACGCGGGCGCGGCCGACACCCGGGTCACCGTGGTGGAGCCGGATGCGGACGCCAACGCCATGCTGACCGCCGTCCGGGAGGCGGCCGCCCGCCCGGGCCGCTGGCTGCTGGTCTGCCTGGTTGGCCAGTTGGTGGCCGACCCGCGCGGCCGCCGGCTCGCCCTGGTCACCGCGGGCTCGACCGCCGACAACGCCTACCGGCGCGGGCTGGCCTGGGACTGGGTGGTCAGCGCGATGGTGCACGGCGACCAGGAGGAGGCGCTGCTGCTGGTCGACGCGGTGGCCGACAAGGACACCTGGGCGGCGCTGGAACGCGGCGGCGGCGAGGACGGCGCCGGTGAGCTGCTCAGCTACCCCCGGGTCCCGCTCTGGGGCCGGATCGGCCGGCACGCGCCCGGCCGGGGGATCCCGGGCAGACGGGGCCGGGAGGCCGTCCTCCCCGGCGGGCCCGGGTCGTTCAGCCGGTCGCTCGCCACCGTGCTCCGGCAGGGCGTCCCGGGAGCGCCCGCCGCCGTCGGCCCGCACGACCTGCAGCCGGCCGTCGGCGCGCTGCTCGACGGCGGCGCCCCGCACGAGGGGGACGGTGCCGGTGCGCCCCCGCGCCAGGGCGAGGCGCCGGGTGTGCGCCTGCTCGTACCGCCGGAGGGCGGGCGCCTGCTGATGCGCAATCGGGCCGCGATTCGGGGTGCATTGGCCGGATTGTCGCTTTCCGAAGAACTGTTGGCTCTTCTGTGGCGGGAAAGTGCCCCGACGGATCCTCCTTCCGCGTAAGGTCAGGAGGCCCCAGGTGTTGCCGTGAAGGCTCGGTTTGGCGAAGAATCGATGCTCGCGAGGCAACACCAGCGGGACTGCGGAATTCTTCTGGCGGCCCCGGACCACACACGGGGCCGGCTGCGACGAGGTGGGGCGATGCGGCAGCGCGGAAATGTGTTGCGCCCTGGGGCGGTTGGGATCGGTGGGGTGATTCTGGCGTTGCTGCTGAGCGGCTGTTCCAGCAGCGGGGCCGGGGGGTCCGCCGATCGGCTGGGGACGAACGCGCCCACGGTTGCGGGCGTGACTCCGGTAACCCCTTCGGGTGGTTCGGCAAACGTCGGGAACGCGCCGACCGACGGGGTCGAAGGCGCCGCCGGGCGCGATGCGGTGAGGACCTATCAGGACTGGTGGAACGCCCAGGTCGAGGCCTACGGGCAGCCGGACTCGGACGGTTCGGGATTCGGCACCTTCGCGTCCGGACAGGTACTGACCGACGCGCTGGTCAATCTCAAACAACTGCATGACGCCAAACTGGTGATGACCGGCAGTCCGAAGAATTCCCCGGTGGTGAAGTCCGTCGACATCACGGCCGATCCGAACACCGCCGTGATCGAGGACTGCCTGGACGTGTCCGGGTGGCACCAGGCGGACGCCGCGACCCGCGCGGTCATGGACCCGCCCGACCGGCTCACCCGGTATGTGGCGACCGTTTCGCTACGACAGTTCCGAACGCGTTGGCTGATCCACGAGTTCAAGCGGGAGGTGGGACGCACATGCTGAAGCCGGTACGACGATGGGTGATCGGCGCGCCGCTGTTCGCCGGATTACTGATGGCCCCGACGGGCACCGCCGTCGCGGATTCCACTCCCACCGGGGGTGCGACCCGCTGTCATGTGAACGTGATCTGCACCGGGACGAGCGAGACCACCACCAAGCCGCCCACGGGCGGTGGCGGTGGTGGTGGGGGCGGCGGGACCGGCAGCGGGCCGCAGGTCTGCAGCTACAACGGCCGGGACTTCGCGTGCAGCGACCCCGCGTTGGGCTGGTTCAGTGCCGCGACGGGCTGCTACTACCGGCTCGCCAGCCCGCCGCCCCCGGCCGACGATCCGGTCTGGAGGGGTCACAAGCCCGAGGACGGCGGCGTCTACAACCCAACCTGCGTCCAGGGCGACGGCTCGCTCAGCCCCGGTCCGGCGGAGTTCTTCGCCCAGCCGCCCGCCGGGCCGCCGCCGGACAACCCGGTCGCGCTGGCCCACGACGCCGCCGAGGAGATCGTCTTCCCGGACCCGGTGCCCGGCATCGCCCCCGAGGGCACCTCCGTGGTCGGCGTACCGGTCTGGTTCTGGCTCGCCAACCCGCAGCCCCCGGCGGCGAAGACCGCGCGGGGCAACGTCATCGCGGTGACCGTCACCCCCCGGCTGAAGAGCCTGGAGTGGAGCCTCGGCGACCAGCTGGACCCGAACAAGGAGACGGTGAAGAAGTGCGTGGGTGCCGGCACCCCGTACGAGCCGAAGTACGGCTCCAGCCCGTCCCCGACCTGCGGCCACGTCTTCACGACCGGCTCGGGCACCCGTAAGGCGGGTCTGTTCTACGGCACCCTGACCGTGCACTGGGTCGGCGACGTCACGATCACCGGCGGCAACCAGACGGTGGCGCCGATCGACCTGGAGACCAGCGTGCGGCTCCAGTTCCCGGTGGCCGAGGTGCAGGTCCTCAACTAGGCGGCACAGAACCGCAGGCGGCGGCCGGCCGCCACCCCAGCAACGACCGACGAACGACCCGAGGAAGGCCGAAGCCCGGTGGAGAACCGTACCTTTGCCGCATCCGGCTCCGGCACGTCCGCCACGGCGACCGCGAGCAGCACCGCGCCCGCGCCCGTGGCAGTGCCGGAACAGGGGCGCGGTGCCCCGCGCACCCCCGGACGGGCGCTCGGCGCCCGGCGCAGGCGGCCCGCCGTGCTGGCCATGGCGGTGGCGCTGATAGCCGCCGGCGGGCTGGGCGGCGCGGTGCTCTACAACAGCACCGGCCAGCGGATCACCGTGCTGGCGCTGGCCCGTGACGTGCCGTGGGGGCAGACGCTGACCGAGGGCGACCTGGTGACCGTGCGGATCGCGAGCGATCCGGCGCTCAAGCCGCTGGACGCGGCCGACCGGGCCAAGGCGATCGGCATGCGGGCCACCACGGACCTCCACCGGGGCGGGTTGCTCACCAGGTCGGACCTCGCGCAGTCGCTGGTGCTGAACCCGGGGCAGCTGCTGGTCGGCGTCGCGGCCCGGCGCACCCAGCTCCCGGCGACCCGGCTCCAGCCGGGCCTTCCGGTGATCGTGGTGTACACCTCGGACGGGGGGAAGCCGGAGACGCTCGGCGCCACCGTCTACACGGTCGGCCGGGGGGACTCCGACGGCGGCCAGGTGTTCGACGTCGTCGTCAACGAGGCGGACGCCGCCCGGCTGGCGAGCTGGGTGGCCACCGGGCGGATCCAGGTGGTGCTGGCCCCGCGCCCCGCCGCCGCCTCACCGGGTGCGGCCGCCCCGGGCACGCCGGCCCCCGGCACCACGGGCACCCCCGCCGCCGGTGTGCCGACGAGCGGCGCGGCCGCGCCGGCCGCCGTCTCCGGGGCGTCCGCCGGAACCCCGGCCGCCGGAACTCCCGCCGCCGGTGCGCCGGCCTCCGGACGCCCCGCGGCCCCGGGCACGCCGACCGGGGCGGGTGGGAACTGAGATGGCCGTGATCGCGGTGGTCGGCGCCCCGGGGGCACCCGGCGCCACCACGACCGCGCTGGCGCTGATGCTGGCCTGGCCGCTGCAGCCCGGCCGCCGCGTCCTGCTGGTCGAGTGCGACCCGGACGGCGGCGCCGTCCTGGCCGGAGCCCTGGAGGGCCGGGTCGAGGCGGTCTACGGACTGCGCAACCTCGCCGTGGCCGACCGCCGGGGCCTGCTCGGTCAGGCCCTCTGGGAGCAGCTGATCGACCTCTCCCCGGACGGCGGCGCCGAACGCCTCCTGCTGCCCGGCCTGACCGACCCCACCCAGGCTCCCGGCCTCGCCTACACCTGGGAGCCGCTGATGGAGGTGCTGCACGGGCTGGAGGCGCAGGGCTACGACGTCGTCCTCGACCTCGGCCGCTCCGGCGCCACCGGCACCAGCGCGGTGCTGGCCCGCCGGGCCGACGTGGTGGCGGCGGCCGTCCGCACCACCCTGCGCGGGCTGAGCGCGGCCCGGCCCCGGCTGGCCACGCTGGCCGAGGACCTCGCCACGGCCGGTACCGGCGCCGACGCGCTGGGCCTGCTGCTGATCGCGGAGGGGCCGTACTCGGGGGCCGAGGTGTCCAAGGAGTTCGGTCTGCCCGTGCTGGGCCTGTTGCCGTACGCGCGGCGCACCGCCCAGGTGCTGTCGGACGGCGGGGACGTCACCGACCGGCGGTTCGTCCGCTCGGAGCTGATGCGCACGGCGCGGTCGGCGGCGGACGAGATCCAGTCGACGGTCCGGCGGCGGCGCCAGCGGCTCGCCCCTGCGGCGGCGGGGCCCGTGCAGCCGGCGCAGCTCGCGCCGGGGACGGCTGCCGGGCCGGTCGCGGCGGCGGACGCAGTCCCGCAGCCCGCGCCGACGTACCAGCAGCCCCACCAGCAGCAGTCCTACGAGCGGCAGTCCTACGAGCAGCAGACGTACCAGCAGTCCTATGTGCAACAGCAGTCCTACGAGCAGCAGGCGTACCAGCAGACGTACGAGCCGACGTACGAGCCGACGTACGAGCAACAACCGTACGAGCAGCAGCCGTACGGACCGGTGCCGCCCGTGATCACCACCGGCCCGGTGGCGCCGCTCGCCGGGCTCGCGCCGCAGCCGGCCGCCCCGGCGCCGTTCCCCGGGCACGCCGGCCCGGTGCACCCGGGGGCCGAGTACCCGGGAGCCCAGTACCCGGGAGTCCAGCCGTACCCGGAACCGGGGCCCGTCGCGCCCGCGCCCGAGGTCCGGGACCAGACCGTCGACGGGGAGGTGCTCCGTGCGCGGTAGTCCGCTGCACCAGCAGCCCGCGACCGACCCGGCCGCGCTGCCCTGGTCGACGCCACTGCCCGGCCCGGTCGGGCCGATGACCACCGGCCGGGTCGCCCCCGGCCCGACAGCCCCCGGCCCGACAGCCCCCGGCCCGACAGCCCCCGGCCCGGCGGCCCCGGGGCGGACGGCGGGAGCACCCGCGGCCGCCGTTCCGGCCCCCGCCGCCGCGCCCACCGCCGTCCCCTCCGCCCTGCCCTCGCTCGACCGGCGCGGCGCGGGCACCCGGCCCGCCGTCGACCCCGCGGTCGCGCGCGAGCTGAAGCGCCAGGTAGCGGCCGAACTGCACCAGCAGATCAGCCGACTGACCTCGGGCTCCGGTACCGAGCCGGACCGGGCCACCCGTCGCCAGCGCGGCCGCGCGCTGATCGAGGAGGCCGTCGCCCGCTGGTCCGACGCCTACGCCCAGACCCACGGCATCCCGCCGACCCGGGACCAGGACCGCGCCCTCGCCGAGGCCGTCTTCGACCTGCTGTTCCGGGCCGGCCGGCTCCAGCCCTACCTGGACGATCCGGACATCGAGAACATCCTGGTCAACGGCTGCGACGACGTCTGGGTCTCCCGGGTGCACCAGCCGCTGCGCCAGGTCCCGCCGGTGGCCGACAGCGATGCCGAACTCGTCGAACTGCTCCAGGACCTGGCCCGCCAGCACGGCGGCGGTGAACGCTCGCTGTCCACCGCCAGTCCGACGCTCGCCCTGCGCCTGGAGGGCGGAATGCGCCTCCAGGCCCTCACCGAGGTCACCCCGCGCCCGTACGTCGCCATCCGCCGGCACCGGGTGGCCTCGGCGACCCTGCCCGAGATGGTCCGGCTCGGCGCCGTGGACAACACCCTCGCGGCCTTCCTGGCCTCGGCCATCCGGGCCCGGAAGAACGTGATGATCACCGGCACCCAGGGCGTCGGCAAGACCAGCCTGCTGCGCGCGATGGCCGCCGAGATCCCGCCGGACGAGCGGGTCGGCACCCTGGAGTCGGAGTTCGAGCTCTGGCTGCACACCCTCGGCCATCTGCGCCAGGTCGTCCCGATGGAGGCCCGGGAGGGCAACGGCGAACGGGTGGAAGGCCGTTCGGCGGGCGAGCTGAGCATCGGCGACCTCATCCCGGCGGCGCTGCGGATGACCCTCTCCCGGATCATCGTCGGCGAGGTCCGCTCCGGCGAGGTCGTCCCGATGCTGCGGGTCATGACCAACGGCGAGGGCGGCTCGATGTGCACCCTGCACGCGCGCGGCCCGCACATGGTCGTCGACCGCATCGCCGAACTCTGCCTGGAGTACGGCTCGCACATGACCGACGCGCTCGCCTACCGGCTCACCGCCAACGCCGTGGACTTCATCGTGCACGTCTCGATGGTCGACGAGACGCACGTCGGCGGCCGTCGGCACCGTTTCGTCTCGCACGTGCTGGAGGTCGCGGGCCTCGGCGAGAGCGGCCGGCCCGCGCTGAACACCGTGTTCGGGCCGCGCCCCGAACTCGGCGAGCCGCGTGCCGTCCCGCACACCCCGCCGCAGTGCCTGGACGACCTGCGCCGGGCCGGCTTCGACGCGGCGCTGCTCGGCTCCCGCTACGGCAGCTGGGCCGAGCCGCTCCAGCTGCGGATCGGCGGTGGTGCCCGGTGATGCCGCTCTTCGTGCTCTGCGGCCTCGCGGTCGCGGCGGGCCTGGTCGCCCTGGTGGCCTGGGCGCGCGGCAGCGACCCGGTGGAGGAGGGCGCGCCCGAGCCGTTCAACCCGCTGGCCTCCCGGCTGCACGTGTTCTGGTACGGCGCGCCCGGTACGGCCTCGGAACGCAAGGCCCGGCAGCGCCGGATCCAGCTGCCGCTCGCGCTGATCGGGGCACCGCTCGGCTGGCTGTTCACCGGGATCCCGCTGACGGTGCTGCTGGTGCCGCTCGCGGTGTTCGGCCTGCCCTGGCTGTTCGAGGCCACCCGTTCGGACACCGACCGGATCGAACGGCTGGAGGCGCTCTCGGAGTGGACCCAGCGGGTCGCCGACGTGCTGCTGCTCGGCGTCGGCCTCAATCAGGCGATCGTCACCAGCCGCCGCACCGCGCCCGCCGCGATCGAGGCCGAGGTCGGCGAGCTGGCCGCCCGGCTGCAGGCCCGCTGGCGGCCGGAGGAGGCGCTGCGGCTGTTCGCCGACAGCCTGGCCGACGCCACGTCGGACAAGGTGCTCGCCGCCCTGGTCCTGCGCTCCGGGGACAGCGGCCCGGGCCTCGCCCGGACGCTGGCCGACATGGCCGAATCGGTCCGCGAGGAGGTCCGTCAGCGGCGCGTCATCGAGGCCGACCGGGCCAAGCACCGCACCACCATCCGCTGGCTGGTCGGCATCATCCTGCTGGTCGTCACGGTGGGCTCGTTCAACACCGAGTACACCGCCCCCTACAGCTCGGTGCTCGGTCAGATGGTGCTCGGCGTGGTCTGCGCGCTGTTCGTGGCGGTGATCGCCTGGATGCGCGCGCTGGCCTCGTACCCGCCGGTGCCGCGGCTGCTGGAGGCCGACCGGCGCAGCCGGACCGTCCGGTCGCGGCGGCGACGGGACGACGACGCCCCGGAGGGCGCGGCCGGTCCGGCCCGGGCCGACGGGGCCGAGGGTGCCGTCCGGATGCTCGGGGAGGCCCGATGATCTCCCCGTGGTCCGTGCTGGCGGGCGCCGTGGCGGCCGGTGGCCTCGCCATGCTGATCGCCGAACTCCGGCCCGCGCCGCCCGATCTGGGGCAGGCGCTGGACCGGCTGCACCGCACCCCGGCCGACCGCACCCCGGACCCGGACGAGCGGCCGCGCTGGTTCGACCGGATCGGCGAGCGCTCGGTCCACCTGCGCGGGGTCCGGATCCCGCAGCGCGAACTCGCCCTGATCGGCCGCACCCCGGCCCGGTTCATGGCGCACAAGCTGCTCTTCGCGCTGCTCGGCCTGGTGCTGCCGCCGTACCTGGTGGTGGCGGCACTCGTGGTCGACCTGAACCTGCCGTTCACGCTCCCGCTGGTGGTCGGGCCGCTGCTGGCCGGGCTGCTCTGGTTCCTGCCGGACGTGATCGTGCGGGGGGAGGCCAAGGAGGCCCGGGTCGAGTACCTGCACGGCATCGCCGCCTATCTGGAGCTGGTGGCGATGGAGCGGGCCGCCGATCTCGGCCCGGCCGAGGCGCTGCGCCGGGCCGCCGCCGTCGGGCGCGGCACGGTGTTCCGCCGGATCCGGGACGCGCTGGAGCGGGCGGCCACCGACCGGTTGCCGCCGTGGGCCGGACTGGACGCGCTGGCCGAGGAGTTGGGCCTGACCCCGCTCCAGGACCTGGCCGACATCATGCGGATCTCCGGTACCGACGGCGCCGCCGTCTACGACACCCTGCGGGCCCGGGCCAAGGGTCTGCGGGGCGAGCTCCTGGCGGAGGACCTCGCCCGGGCCAACTCCGACAGCGAGCGGATGGTCGCGCCGGGGTCCGCGCTGACCCTGCTGATGACCGTCCTGATCGTCTTCCCGGCGCTGTACAAGATGCTCAACTGACCCACCCCGTCGCGGAGGTCAGCGCCTCCGCCACCACACCTCACCCCTGGAGCAGTTCATGAAGAACCGACTCGAACAGTTGACCGTCCTGGTGATGGGGGCGTTCCTGCTGCCCATCCAGTTCGGGATGGCGCTCTTCCACTTCCGGATGGGCCGTGCCAAGGCCGCCCGGGCGCGCGGGGACAAGGGCGCGATCAGCATCGAGCTGGCGCTCGCCATCATCGCCCTGGTGGCCGTCGCGGGCATGGTGGTGGCCGCCCTGTACGGCCTCAAGAAGAAGGTCGTCGACAAGGTCAACCAGGACCCGAAGTACGACGGTGGCGCCACGCCGTGATCCACCGTCGTCGTCCCCGCCGTTCCGACCGGGGAGCGATGAGCCTGAGCCTGGCCATCGTCTTCCCGGTCGTCCTGATCCTGGTGCTGACCGTCGTGCAGACCGGGATGTGGTGGTACCACCGCCAACTCGCCCTGACGGCTGCCCGCGAGGGCGTCGACGCGGGGCGGACGCAGGGGAACCGGACCGACGAGCAGAAGGACCGGGCGGCCCGCCGCCAGGCCGAGGACTTCCTGGACCGGCAGGGCGACACGGACCACCGGGTGGTCACCGACGGCAGCACCCCGGTGCTGATCAAGGTCACCGTCGAGGTGAAGGCCCCGGTCATCGTCCCGTTCATCACCCCGCCGACCGTCACCCAGTTCGCGCAGGCCCCGCGCGAGCGCTTCGTCGCGCCGGTGGTCCGGCCGTGAACGGGGCGGCCCGCCGGTGGCCCTCGGCGCGCTCCGTCCGGCCCGTGCACCCCGCGGGCCGGACGGGGCGCGGCGTGCCGGAGGACGGCGGTCCGGGGCACGGCGGGTGGTGGCACGGCTTCCTGGCCGGCCGCGCCGTCCGCTCCGGGCGGGGGCGGGACGGCGGCAGCGCGGCGATCGAGGCGGCGATCGTCGCACCCGCCGTGGTCGCGCTGATCCTGGTCGCGGTCGCCGCGGGCCGGGTGCAGACGGCGGGCGGCACCGTCGAGGCGGCGGCCCGGTCGGCGGCCCGCACGGCGTCGCTGGAGCGGGGCGGCACCGTCGCGATGGACGCCGCCGCGAAGAAGGCGGCCGCGGACGCCATGCGGCAGCAGGGCGTGTACTGCGGGAAGAGCAGCGTCACGGTCAAGCACGGCAAACGCAGCAACCAGGGCGTCGTCTGGGAGACGGTCGAGGTGACGGTGACCTGCGAGGTCTACCTGGCGGACCTGCTCGGCGGACCGAACGTCCTGCCGAAGACGCTCACCGGCTGGTTCGTCTCGGTGGTCGACCGGTACCGGGGCGCGTGAGGGCCGGGTGCGCTGCGACGGGGCGGCGCCGGTCGGGGGACCGGGACCGGCGAGCGGGCCGGGCGCGGCGAGTGGACCGAGTGGATCGAGAGTGTGTCGGGTCGTGGGGCGGACGGTGATGGGGCTGTGACGACGAGGCTGCCGGACGGGGATTGGAGAACCGTCGGGCGGGGGAGACGCAAGCGGAGGGCGCCCGGGGGAGGGCGGCGGAGCCGGTGGGGAGGGAAGGCGATGGCACGCGCAGGCACGGTGCGGCCGTTCCGGCCCCGGCCCGGCGGCCGCTCGGACCACGGCGCGCTGTCGGTCTTCGTCGCCATCTGCGCGGCCTTCGTGGTGCTGGTCATCGCGCTGGTCGTCGATGCCGGCGGCAAGCTCCGGGTCGCCGAGCGGGTCGACGCCTACGCCCAGGAGGCCGCCCGGATGGCCGGCCAGCAGCTGGACGAGGCGGCCCTGTTGCGGGGCGAGGGGTACAAGCTCCGGGCGCGGGTCTACGTCGAGGCCGCGGCCAACGACTACCTCGCGCTGTACGGCCTGCACACCTATCAGGTGGAGTTCTCCCCGGACGACACCACCGTCACCATCACCGTGCAGGCCGAGTTCCGCCCGGTGATGCTGGGCGAGTTGGCCACACGGAAGATCACGGGCAAGGGGAGCGCCACCCTCGTCCACGGAGTCAAGGAAGCGGAGAACGCCTGATGGCCGCGCCACGCGCCAAGGAGCAGACCCGTGCCGGGCGTCCGGCCCGGGGAGCGAACGCCACCCCCGCGTCCGGCCGACGGCCGGCGCCGCTGCCGTCCCACCGGGCGGGCGGCGGCCGTCGGCCCGGCCGGGGCGGCGCCGTACTCGCCGCGATCGCGGCCCTGATCACCCTGCTCGTCCTGATGGTCGGCGTGCCCGCCCTGCTGCTGTACGGCACCCGGGCGGTGGCCGGCATGGGCGAACTCGCGCCCGACGGCATCGGCGCGATGCTGACCAGCCCCGACGACGGGCGGCTGTTCCTCTGGCTGCTGGTGGTGGTCGGCTGGGTCGGCTGGGCGTGTTTCGCGCTCTCCGTCCTGCTGGAGATCCCGGCGCAGTTGCGCGGCCGGGTGGCCCGGCGGCTCCCGGCCTTCGGCTGGAGCCAGCGGGCCGCGGCCGGACTGGTCGGCGCGGTCATCGCCCTGGTGCCGGTGGCCGGTTCGGCCTTCGCAGCCACCGCCGAGCACGCTCCGGCCGTCGTCACCGCGCAGGTGGCGTCGGGCGTCCAGCAGGCCGCCGCGCAGGCGCCGGCCGTGACGCCCGCCGCCGACCCGCAGGCCGGCTACACCGTCCGGGACAGCCGCCCGGCCGACAGCCTGTGGTCCATCGCCGAGCGCCAACTCGGCTCCGGCGATCGCTGGACGGAGATCGCCAAGCTCAACGACGGCCGGGTGATGGACGACTCGGGGATCCGCTTCGACGCGGACCGGCCGATCCAGCCGGGCTGGAAGCTCGTCATGCCGGCCGACGCCAAGCCCGACGGAGCGACCCCCGGGGCCGGCGCCCCCGCCCCCGCTCCGGCGGGGACGCCGCAGACCGGCCCGGCCGGCGGCGCGGCCCAGGGCGGCACCGTCACCGTGAAGTCCGGCGAGAGCCTGTCGGCGATCGCCCAGCGGGAGCTGGGCGACGCGGAGGCCTGGCCGAAGCTGTTCGAGGCGAACCGGGGCGTCCAGGCGCCCGACGGCGAGCGGCTCACCGACCCGGACGTGGTGGTGCCGGGGATGGTGCTCAGCCTTCCCGGTGCCCCCGCCCCTGCCCCCGCGCCCGCACCCGCTCCGGCGCCCGAGCAGGCACCGGCCCCCGCGCCGACCCCGCCGCCGCCCGCGCCGAACACCCAGGCGCCCTCGGCCCCCGCCGCGCAGACCCCCGCCCCGGCGCAGCCGCCCGCCCAGGCCCCGGCACCCGCGCAGCCCTCCGCGCAGGCCCCGGCCCCGGCGGGGACGCCCGCGCCGAAGGCCGACGCCCAGGCCCCGGCCGCCCACGCCGAGCAGGCGGACGACGACTACGGCGTCGCCCTCGCCGCCTCCACCGTCGGCGTGCTGCTCGCCGCGATCATGGTCGGCGCCGTCGCCCGCAAGCGCGGCGGCCAGCTGCGCGCCCGCCGCCCCCGGCACCGCATCGCCATGCCCAGCGCCCCGGCCGCCGCCTTCGAGGCCGAACTGAAGGCCCGTCAGGACGACGCCGGACTGCACCTGCTCGACCGCGCCCTGCGCAGCATGGCCCGCAACACCGTGCGCGGCGGCAAGCGGCTGCCCGCGATCGTCGCCGCCCGGATCACCCCCGGCCGCACGATCGAACTCCACCTCTCCGGCCCCGCCGCCCCCATCGCGCCGTTCCGCGCCGCCCACACGCCCGACATCTGGTGGTGCGCCGCCGACTCCGAGGGCCTGCTCTCGCCGGCCCAGGCCCGCAAGACCGCCGCCCCCTACCCGGCCCTGGTCACCCTGGGTTCGGCCGCGGACGGCTCGATCGTGCTCGCCGACCTGGAGACGGTCCGGCTGCTCCACCTCTCCGGCCACCCGGACGACGCCCGCGACGTCCTGCGCACCCTGGCCCTGGAACTCGCCCACAGCCCGCTCGCGGACCGGCTCCACCTGCACCTGGTGGACCTCGCCGAGGAGATCCCGATCAGCGGACCGGCCGCGGAGCGGGTCCACCGCCACACCACCCTGGAGGCCGCGCTCGCCGCGCTCGGCCCGCGCACCGCCAAGGCCCGGGCCACCCTGGTGGCGGCCGAGTCCGCGAGCCCCCGGGACGCCCGCAGCCGGGGCCTGGCCGACGAGTCCTGGGTCCCCGAGATCGTGCTCTGCGGCCACCAGCCCGGCGGCGGCATCCCGGCCGAACTCGGCCGGCTGCTCGACGCCCGCCCGCGCACCTGCGTCGCCGTGGTCACCCGCGCGCCCGAGCGCGGCACCGGCCCGGTCGCCCGCTGGACCCTCCCGGCCACCGGCCAGGCCACCATTCCGGGCCTGCACGTCACCCTGGAGCTCCAGCGCCTGACCACCGGCCAGTACGAGCAGGTCACCGAGCTGCTCCGGGCCGCCGACGACGGCACCCAGCACCCCGCCCCCGCCTGGACCCTGGACGGCGACGAGCTGGAGCCCGCCGACCTCCCGGCGCCCGTCCCGGTGCTCGCGGGCGTCGGCGCGGCGTCGGGCCCCGGGTCGGACGGCCCGGCGGGCGGTTTCTCGCTCGCCGCGCTGGACGCCGCCCTGGGCGACCCGGACTCCGGGGACGACGCGGACGACGACACCGGCGGCGGCCGGGCCGCCGCCGGACCGCGGCTGCTGGCACGGGTGATCGGCACCGGTGCGAGCCCGTTCGCGGGCACCGACCCGGCGGCGCCGGTACCGGGGCCCGTCGGACCGGCCGCGCTGCCCGCCCCCCGGCACCTCGTCAACGGGCTCGGCCGGCAGGCCGGCGCCGCCACCGGGCCGGTCCCGGTGGCACCGGCGGTCGCCGTCGTCCCCGCCGGACCGGCCGCCGCCTTCCCGGCGGCGGACCTCCCGGCCGTCTCCCCGACCGCGCCGCCCGCGGGGCCGGAGGCCGGCGGTGACGGCGGATCCGAAGGCGTCGAAGGGGCCGACGGCTACCAGGGCGACGAGACCACCCAGAACCTCGGACTGCCGACGGCCGTCGTGCCGGTCCAGCCGGTGGCCCCGGTGGCTCAGGTGCCGCCGATCGGCCAGGTGCAGCCGGTGGGCCCGGTCGCCCCGGTGGTCGCGGACCCGTTCGCGACGTCCGTCACCCCCGCGCCCGCCGGTCCCGCGCCCGTCACCCCCGACCCGGTGCCCGAGCCCGTCCGGGAACCCGCCCCCGAGCCCGTACCGACGCACGACCCGGCCCCCGCACCCACCGGCGCCGACCCGCGCGTCCCCACCAGGCCCGAGCCCGGCCCGGCCGCCACCGCGCTGGTCCGGACCGCCTCCGGGCGCAGCGACAGCGACGACCTGCTGGCCATCCTCCGCTCGCCGGAGGCGCACGCCGTCCGCAACGCCCCCCGGATCCGCCTGCTCGGACCGGTCGACGTCGCCGGCACCGGCGGCACCGCCGAACCCGGCGCGATCGCCCGGCTCACCGAACTCGCCGCCTACCTGGCCCTGCGCCCCGGCGCCGACCACGCCGCCCTCGACCACGACCTGCACCCGGGGGCGGCCCACCTCGACCCGCACCCCACCGCCGCCGACGCCCGGAACCCGCTGTCCGACAAGCTCGCCGACCTGACGGCCTGGCTGGGCACCACCTCGGACGGCCGTCCCCTGCTGGTCACCGGCCAGGCCGAGGGCTGCACCTTCGCCCCGGCCGTCACCTGCGACTGGGACGAGTTCCGCAGCCTCTACCGGCGCGGCATGCGCAGCACCAGCGCCACCGCCGACGCGGCCCTCGCCCACGCCCTCGCCCTGGTCCGCGGCGCCCCGTTCGCGGAGGCTCCGCCCGCCTCCTACGGCTGGGCCGAGGCCGAACGGCAGGACATGATCGCCGCGATCGTCGACACCGCCCACGAACTCGCCGCCCGCCGCCTCCAGTACGGCGACCACCGCAGCGCCGAGGCCGCCGTCTTCCGCGGCCTCGCCGTCGCCCCGGACGTCGAACTCCTGCACCGCGACCTGTTCTACGCCTACGCCTCGGCTGGCGCCCGGGACCAGCTGCTGCGCGCCGTCAACCGCCTCGACGCACTCAGCCGCCGGACCGGCCGCGAACTCGACTCCGACACCATCGCCCTCCTCCGCGACCTCCTGGCCGGCTCCTGACCCGGCGGACCGTCAGCACCGCCACCACCACCGCGCCCCGCCCGGCCCTCCCGCCGAGCGGGGCGCGGCGCGTCCGGCGGGTGGTCGGACCGCAGGGAACGGCCGGCTGTCATACCGGTCTGATGGGATTCCCCCCATGACGGACTGGTCGCAACTCAGCCATGCCTATGGCTCCGCGGAAGACATACCCGCTCTGCTGGACCGGATCGAAGCGGATCCGAGCGACGCGTGCTGGAACGACCTCTGGTCGGCCCTCTGCCATCAGGGCAGTGTCTACTCGGCCAGCTTCGCGGCGCTCCCCCGGCTGACGGCGATCGCCGCCACCGGTGCCGACACGAAGGAGCAGCTGAACGCCCTGCACCTGGCAGCCGGGATCGTGGCGGGGGCGGACCAGCTGAACGAGGTCGGCGACGTCCGTGCGAAGAACGCCCAGGACATCTCCGCCCTGCTGCGGATGGCGAACGAGCACCTGCGGACGGCTCCCGACCGCACCGACTACATCTACCTGCTCGAAGCCGTGCTGGCCTTCGAAGGTGTACCGGTCTGGGGCGAGGAGCTGGCCTGCGGACTCGTGCACGAGGAGTACCAGACCTCCTGTCCTCGGTGCGAGGCGGACCTGTTCATCGCCATGGGTGAATACGGCTACTTCTCCACGAGCGGCGACTACGCCCTGCACGACGACGTCGAGAAGGCCCCTCTGCGGCCCGCGGACCCCGGCGACCTGCACGGCATCGGCCGGCGCCTCCACAGCCTCGCCCTCGGCGACGGTCAGCGCGCCGTCGCCACCGCGTTGACCTACCTCTTCGGGGGCGCGCGCTGCACGGACTGCGGGGCGGACTTCGTGGTGGCCGACCGGATGGGCGAGTTCTGCTGACGTTGCCGCAGCATGGACCGGGCGTGGAGCGGGAAGTCGGCCCGGTCGACTTCCCGCTCCGGGGCCTGCCCCGGCCTGCGGGGTCCCGTCGCTGGGTCCCGTTCACCCACCCGGCCTGGCTCCGGCGTCACCCGATCTCGTAGGGTGGCGCCCATGGTGTGGTGACAGGCGCCACAGCGGGGTACGAGGCAGCAGAACGCCGCTCAGCGGCGGGGCGGGGCGGTGACCTGGAAATGGCGGAGACTACGGCGGTCCCCGGAGGTTCCGACCCCCTGACGGACGCCGGACCCGGCCCCCAGGACGCCGTACCGCCGAGGTCCGCGCGCAACGCGTACGAGGAGCACCCGCCCGGCCCGGCCGCGCTCTACGAGCCCCCGGCCCCGCAGCCCGCTCCCGCTCCGCAGCCCGCCCCGGGCCCGGTGGCCGGACCGCCCGCGCCGTCCACCGGATGGACCGTCACCGGCATGCCCGCCATGGGCGGCGCGCCCGTCGTCCCGGCCCCGGCCGGCGCGACGCCGCTGCCGTTCGCCGTCCCCGGCGCCACCCCCGCGCACGGCCTTCCCGGCATCGGCGGCGCCCTGGGCAGCGGCCCGCGCGGCCGGATCCTGGTCGTCGAGGGCGGTTACGGCACCTCCGGCCGCCGCACCTGGGGCCGCGGCGGACCCGCCCAGGCGCCGGTGCTGTCCGCGATGCTCGCCGCCGTCTCCCCGCAGGTGCTGCTGGCCGCCGACACGGTCGACGCCGTGCACCTGCCCGGCGCCAGCGACCCGCACACCGTGCTCGCCCACCTGCGGGCCGCCGCCCGCCACCCCGGACCGCTGCTCGTCCACCTCGGCGGCCACCTGCTCGCCGACAAGCGCGGCGGACAGCTCCACCTCACCCTGCGCGACTCCAAGCCCGGCAGCATCCGTCAGGACGGCCTCGCCTGGCAGTCGATCGCCGGCGAGCTGCGGCACCGGCCGGCCGAGTGGCAGACCCTGGTCGTGGCCGACCTGAGCGCCGATCAGAACGCCTGGTCGCTTCTCCAGGGCGACCCGGCGCCGTTCAGCGAGGGGCTGCCGCTGTGGGCGGTGGTCAGCCCCGACCCGGACCAGATCGGCACCTTCACCCGCGCCCTGATCGAGGCCCTGCACGGCGGCCGCCCGGGCGGCGAGGCCGTCCTCGCACCGGAACAGCTGCGTCAGCAGGTCTACTCGGTGCTCCGCCCGGACGTGATCGTGGTCAGCACGCACGCCCCGGACCGCCCGGTCTTCCGCAACACCGCGCGGCGCGGCGAGGGCGCGCCGGCCGACTTCCCCCCGTACGAGGGGCCGAGCCCGGCCGCCGTCCTGCCCCGCCCGGCCGCGCCGGACGAGGTCACCTGGGAGGACCGGCCCTGGGGCGAGTCGCCCCGGGACGCCGCCGTCCCGCAGGACGCGGTGCCGGCGCCCCGTCCGGCCGTCACCCTGGACAAGCCGGCCGCGGCCGCCTGGGCCACCCCGGCTCCGGCGCCGTCCGCCGACGGCCCCGTGAACCTGCTCAAGCCCGGTGTACCGCCCACCCCGCCGCCCGCGTCCAACCCGGTCGACCTGCGCAAGCAGGGCGCCTGGCAGCCGCCGGTCCCGGAGCCCGAGGCCGTGATCGTGCCCGTGCCCGAGCCCGAGCCCGAGGCTGTGATCGTGCCCGAGCCCGAAGCCGTGCCCGAGCCGGTGGCCGTCGAGGAGCCGGAGCCCACCGACGCCGAGCCGGTGGACGCGGAGCCGACGAACGCCGATTCCCCCGCCGAGGCCGCTGAGGCCGCCGAGGCCGCCGAACCCGCCGAGGCCGCAGTGAGCGAGCCCGCCCCCGCCCCGACGGACGCCGCCCCCGCCCCGGACCTCTCCGAGCCCCGCGCCGACTACCGCGAGGTGATCGGCCGTATCGTCCGCAGCGCCGACGCCGGTGACCACGCCGCCGCCACCGACCTGGCCTTCGCCCTCGAACTGGAGGCGATCGCCGAGCACGGCCCGGTCTCCGCAACGGTCCTCCAGGTCCGTCAGGTCCGCGCCCACGTGTCCCGGCTCGCCGGTCGCACGGCCGAGGCGGCCGGCATCTACCGCGAGGTCGCCCTGACCCTGCTCCGCAGCGAGGGCCCCGAGCACCCGGAGACCCAGCACGCGGCGACCAACGCCGAAGCCTGCTGGCGGGCGATCCCGGACCGCACCGAGGCCCTCCGCATCGCCCCGGACATCATCGAACTGCGTGCCCACCTCCCGGGCCCCGGCGGCCGCAAACTCCGTGCCGCCGAACGCCACCTCGCCACCCTCGCCGCGCCCGCCGCCGCCCCTGCCTCCGACCCCGCCTGACCGGGGTGGGCTTCTGGTCGACGTGGCGGGAGAACCGTCGCTCCCTCGACTACTCGCGTCGCTCCGGTGAACGCTGGCCGAAGGCGGACGTCCCGGAGTTCGTCGCGGCCGTCGAGGCGTCGGGCCTCTTCGAGTCGGTGGAGGCGGCCCCGGTCGCCCCGGGTTGCGTCGACCTCTACCTGGAGGCGGCCACCGGCCAGTCCTTCGTCGTCATGGTGGCCGACGGCCTCGACTCCTGCCGGGTCATCTGCGACGGGTACGTCTTCGACTGGGTTCCGGCGTGCCTGGTGCTGGAGTTCCTCCGGACTGTCCTGGCCGGCGAGATCGACGTGGAGTTCTCGTCCTCGCGCCGCTGGGTGCGGCTCCGCGTCCCGCTGCCCGGCGAGGGCACCTGGGCGGAGTCCCGCCTCTTCGACGACGACCTCGCCCCCTGGGAGGCCCGGGCGATCTCCAGTGCCCGAACCTCCGCACCCTGACGCACAGAAGCCCTCTATAGGCTCGTCCGCCGTGGACGACAACCTGCCGAAGCTCCTGACGACGCCGATGACCGACCGGAACGCCCGGACGCTGGAGCGGCTGGCCCGCCGTCGTCTCGAGCGCGGCGGGGCGGCCTTCGTGGCGGACCTCGGCATCGGACTGGCGCAGCGGTACCGCCCGACGTCGGCCGGCTCCGCCGTACCGGCGGTGTTCGACGAGCTCTTCGACCGGCTGGTACGCCTGCTGGCGGTGACACGCGGTCCCGGGCACGTCGACGAGCTGCTGCGGCTGCTCGTGGAGGGCAGGCCGGACGATCCGGAGTTCGACCGCTACGTGGCCTCGCTGCTGGCCTCCTCCCAACGGCCGGCCGACCTCGCCGTGGTGTACGAGGAGGGGGCCGCCGCTTCGGAGGAGTTGCGCGCCTGCCTGCTCCAGGAGCTGGTGCTCCGGGGAGTCCCGGTGGCGGAGACCCCGGGGATCGCCTCGTGGGCGACCTCCCCGCACTGGCGCGACCACCCGTTGGGCGCGTTGCCGCTGGTAGCGGCGGAGCCTGAGCGGGAGCCCGAGCTGCCGGCCTGGTCGGTCGACGGCAGCAGCTGCGGGTTGCCCTACCCGGACCCGGAGGAGCGCCACCCGGCACCCCGGCTCGATGCCGCGCCGGTGGCGGCGGTGGAGACGACGACCGACGCCACGGCCCGAGCGATGGCGTCGGCGGTGGCGAACTGGGCCGACCACCCGGAGGAACCGGAGGGCCGCGTCGAGGCCCGGACGTTCGCTCTCGCGGAGCCGCTGGACGCCGAGGCTGTGCCCGCCGCTCTCGTCAGGCTCGGCCTGGACTGCCTGAGCGAGCTGGGCGAGCTCCCGAAGCCCGGTGCGAGGACCGCGTTCGGAGTGGTCGCGGTCGAGCCGGCCGAAGTCTGGCAACTGCTGTTCGCCGCGTCCTCCACGGGCGGTGCCTACGACTCGGCCTGCTACGGCGCCTACGGCCGGCTCCACGCCTGGCGCTCCCTCGCCGCCCTCGCCGGAGCCCCGGCGGACGCCCCGCCGAGCGAGGTGGAGGCCAGCGTCCGGGCCTGCACCTGGTACCGCTTCGGCGCGGCCACCCCGTGGTTCCACCGCGTGGTCTGGGACCTGGGCGTCCTGACCGTCTCCCCGGACGGCCGCCACCTGGCGGTGCTCGCCGCCACGACGACGGACTGACCGACTGCCCGGTCGCCGGAGCGGGAAGTCGGCCGGTCCGACTTCCCACTCCGGCGCGGGGCCGACGGGAGGGCTCGCGGACGAGCGCCGTGACTCAGGGGCTGACGGCGTGTTCGGTGAACCGGCCGCAGGAGCGGAATCCCAGGCGGCGGTAGACGGGCTCGCCGTCGGCCGATGCTTGCAGGACCGCGATGCGGAGTTCGCGGGCGCGGGCCGCGTCGAGTGCCGCGAGGGTGATGGCGCCGCCGTAGCCGCGGCGGCGGTGGGTGGCCAGGGTCGAGATGTTGTAGATGCCGGCGACTCCCGCGTGCTGGAACACCTCGGCGGAGCAGACCGGACGGTCGTCCACGTAGCCGACCAGGTACTGCGCCGGGCACTGCTCGGCCAGCGCCCGGGGAGCGGCCCGGGCGAAGAAGCGGCGGACGGTGGACGCGGGCGGGTCCCAGTTCGCGGCGAGGACCGTGGCGTAGTCGTCGAGCTGTTCGGGTGTGGTCACCTTCCGGATGTCCAGGCCCCGGGCGGTGGGCGGCGGCACCGTGCTGCCGAGGTCGGCCCACATGCCGGCCTCCTCCTCGGAGGCCGGCAGCCCGGCGGCCGTCAGTCGAGCGCTGAGGTCCGTCGGCGTCGAGGCGGGCCCCACCCACCAGGAGAAGGGACGACCGGTGGGCGCCAGGGCCCGGACGGTCCCGGCGATCCGTGCGGCGGCATCGGTGGCGGTGAATCGGGCCGAGGCAACGATGTTGAAGGTGTCGTCGTCCAGGCCGCTGTCCGCGACGAAGAGGTCCCCGGTCTCCGTGACGGTCGCCCCGCCCATGCTCCGATGAAGGTGACAGGCGTGCTCCGCCAGGTTCTGTTCCATCCTGTCCATCAAGTCTGCTTCATCGGGAAAATGATCGTTCATAGCGATTGATCCCAGCACGGTCGGACGGACACCGCATGCGGATTCCCGTTCGCCCGGGGGCTGTGCTGGGCGGAAGAGCTGCGGGGGCGTCTCAACTTCTGCCGGTCGCACTGTCTCAAAGCCCAGGTCAGGCGGGGTGAGACGGTCCGGTGGCCCGTTGGGCACGGCGGCAGAGTTGTATTGCCCTCAAGCCATCAGTGATCCTTACGGCATCGAACCAAGATCATTGGGCGGAGGCCGGAGCCTCGGGCCGTCGGGTCCCGAACTCTCTCCTGTCCCTGAACTCTCGACCCATTCAAGGAGAAACAGAATGACGATCAAGGGCGCGCGGACGATCGCAACGATAGCCCTGACGGCGGCCGCTGTCGGGATGCTCGGCGGAACCGCCGAGGCCAGGCCCGGTGCGTCCTACGTGCGATACGGATCGCAGGGCGATGCCGTGAAGTGCGTCCAGCTCGCGGTCAAGCTGTACGAGACGGGAACGGCCGGCCAGATGGTGACGATCGACGGCATCTTCGGTCCCAACACCAAGGTCGGTGTCGAGGAGTTCCAGTTCCACCACCTGATCAACGCCGACGGTGTTGTGGGCCCCGAGACGGGCACGCGGATGTGGAACGTCATCAGTTCGAGGGTCGGCGGTTACGACTTCTGCTACAACCTGCTTCCGACCCTGCACTAGGGTCGCGCCGTGGGTCGTGATCGACCCGAGACGGTTTCCCGACGGCGGCACCGGGTCCGGTAGTCCTCCTCGCGCGACCAGTGCTCACCTGTTCGACCTCGGTGTCGGGTTCACAGGGGCTGTACCCGCCGATCGGCGGATACAGCCCCTGTGCGGATTCATCGCCGTGTCGAGGAGGGTGCGAACCTCCGAGGGCTTGCCGCAGCAGCCCCGGCCGGCAGCCGCCGATCGCTGCGCGGCGCGGGAAGTCGGACCGGTCGACTTCCCGCGCCCGGCGCGGTGGCGTGGTGACGCCACCGTGACCACCGCGGTGGGCCGGATGGTCGGAACACGTTCGTCCTCGCTCGGCCGCATGTCGTGGCGCCCTGTATCGGTATTTCCTTCTTCGCTGTCGCGGCGATCGGATTCGAGATGCCGATCGCCCCCTCGTGACTGATTCTCGGAACGGCGGGCGGTGATTTCGTGACCTGACCCGGCCACTGTGGCACGGCGTTGACGCTCGGGCGGCCGGAAGGGCGGGTCGTCGCCGCTGGCTGTGGACGCGGAGTGCGGTGGTGCGCGCCCGGCGTGCGGGGGTGGGGGAGGAGTGCGGGGTGGGGGTTGTGGCCCGCTGTGCGCCTGGGGCAGGTGGTGTGGTGGCGGTGATCGGGTTCGTTCGAACAGCTTGTGCCGCAAGGGAGTTGGGGGAGTCTGCTCGATCTGGCGGGGTGGGGCGGCGAGAGCGTTCGGCCCCGGGGGTGTCGAAAGGGATTTCGGGGATCGGGGTGAATCGTCCCTCGCTCGGCCTACGCTGACGGTGCGTCCGGCGGGCACGGTGGGTGTCCGCTCATGTGCGGAGCGTGCGACGAGCGGGGGAGGCCGGGATGACCGAGGTTCGGGGCGGCGGCGAGAGCGGCGATGCGAGGCCGCAGTTGGACGAGGACCTGTCGGAGGTCTCGGACTTCCTGCACGCGATCGGCCAGCAGATCAAGCTCCTGCGGGAGCAGGCGGGGCTGACGCAGAAGCAGTTCGCGAAGGAGGTCGGCTACACCGAGAGCCTGATCGGCGCGGTGGAGCAGGGAAAGCGGACGCCGCAGCGGGAGCTGCTGGAGTCGTCGGAGCGGGTGTTGGACGCGAGAGGGCTGCTGATCGCGGCCGCGGACGACATCGAGAAGGCGAAGGCGAAGGCGCGAGTGCGGCATCCGGAGTGGTTCCGGAACTATGCCGGACTTGAGGCAGAGGCTGTTGAACTCCACGACTGGAGTTCCTACCTGGCGCCGGGGCTGCTCCAGACGGAGGACTACGCCCGGGCGCTCTTCCGGATGCGACAGCCGGTGCTGGCGGAGGAGACGGTCGAGATCCGGGTGGCGGCCCGGATGGCGCGACAGGAGATCCTGGCCCGGTGGCCTCGCGCGGTCTTCAGCTGGGTGGTCGACGAGGGAGTGCTGCACCGGAGGCTTGGCGGGCCGGAGATTCACCGAGGGCAGCTCGAAAGGTTTCTGGAGATCGGCAACACCCGGGGGATGACGCTTCAGATCATGCCGATGGATCGCGCCGAGAACGCGAGCGTTGAAGGTTCGTTCAAGCTGATCACTCCCAAGGGGCGTCCGCAGACCGGCTATATCGAGGCGCAGTCGAGCGCTAGGCTCGTCACGGATGCGGAGCAGGTCCGTCTCCTGAATGCGCGATACGGCACTCTCAGGGCACAGGCGCACTCTCCGCACGATTCCCTGTCCTTGATCGAGAAGATGCTGGGAGAGCGATGAGCGGCGATCTGGTGTGGTTCAAGAGCAGCTACAGCGGCAACGAGGGCGGCGACTGCATCGAGGTCGCCGACATGACGGACGAGGTCCTGGTGCGTGACTCCAAGGACAAGTCCGGGCCCCGGCTCGCCTTCTCCCCGACCGCCTGGCGTTCCTTCGTCGAGTTCGCGCGGTCGGCCTGACATGACGGTGCGGCCGCCCGCCTTCCGGCGGACGGCCGCACCTCCGCCGTCCTACCGCCCCGCGAGGGCGTGGACGAAGCGGCCGGCGTCGATGGTGCCGAGGCCGCTGGCGAGGTCGTAGCCCTTGGCGGCCTGGTAGCCGGTCACGGTGTCCCAGGAGTTGTCGCCGGTGGTCACGTCGCTGATGCCGCTCCACTGGTTCGGGAGCAGGTTGAGGCCGTACATGCGCCAGTTCAGCTGGCCGAGGCGGTGCCCGGCGAGCTGGTCGGCGAGGGCGACGACGCCGGAGAAGATCGGCGCGGCCTCACTGGTGCCGCCGGTGAGGTGCCAGCCGGCCCGGGTGGGGTCGTAGGACTCGTAGGTCCAGGCGCCGCCGTCGACGGCCGCGCTCATGCTGATGTCCGGGGTGCCGCGGTGGTTGCCGGTGACCCTGGCGACGCCGGTCTGGTACAGCGGCCGGTCGAAGATGCCGGAGACGCCGCCGCCGCCCGCGCCGTACGCGTCGTGCCAGACCTTGTCCGGCGCGGTGCGCTTGCCCGCGTCGTCCAGGGTCATCTGGGTGCCGCCGATGGAGGTGACCAGCGGGTCCGAGGACGGCCAGGAGTTGACCTTGTACGGGTACAGGTCCGAGCCGTTCTCCTTGGCGTCGGTGGCGCCGTTGTCGCCCGAGGAGGCGAGCACCGTGACGTCGTGCGCGGCGGCCTCCTTGAAGGCGTAGCGCAGGTCGGTGAGCGACTTGAAGTCGCCCTTGTCGTAGCCGGGGAAGGTGTTCTCGGTGGCGCCGAAGCTCTGCGAGATGACGTCGGCGCGGCCGGAGCGGATGAGCGCCTGCTCGGCGTCCATCATCTCGGGCAGGCCGACGGTGCCCTCGGTCTCGGCGACGCCGGTCTCGACCAGGATGATGTGGGCGTCCGGGGCGACGGCGTGCGCGTACTCGACGTCGAGGGTGGACTCGCCGGCCCAGCCGGTGTGGTCGGGGTTGGTCGGGTCGAAGGGCGGGACGTTGCCCCACTTCATGATCTCGACCTGGGTGTCCGGGATGCCCCACTGCTTGTCGAAGACCTCCAGGTCGTGCTGGATGGTCGGCGAACCGAAGGAGTCGACGATGACGATGGTGCGGCCCTTGCCGGTGACGCCCTCCTTGTAGAGGGAGTTCAGGTTGTAGGCCTCGCGGTACTGGAGCGGGGAGTAGCAGTGGATGCCGAGCTGGCTGACACAGTCCGAGGTGGACAGCGGCGCGGTGCGGCCGAGGGCGTTGACGTGGCCGGCCGAGGCGGGCCGGACGTGGACGCCGGCGGCGGTCGGTGCGCCCGCCGTGGTGGCGCCGGCGACGACGGAGCCGGTGGAGACGGTGCCGGCCGTGAGGGCGGTGGCCCCGACGGCGAGCAGAGCCAGGGCGCGGCGGAGGGTGCGGGGGCTGCCCATGGGACTCCTTGGGACGTGGGCCCGACCGGGGTCGGTCGGGTCGGTTGGGCCATCCCATCGACTGCCGCATGATCATGCCATAGTCATTTCATACTGTCGGCATGGTCGTCTTCGGCCACGGGAAAAGGTCAAGACCGTCCCAGGTGAAGGTAACCCAGCACCAGGGACGGTCTTCTGATGATCCGTCAGACGACCTTCCGTGTCAGCGCGCCCCGCCGTTGACGTACAGCGTCTGGCCGCTGACGTAGGACGCCTCCTCGCTCGCCAGGAAGGCGACCACCGAGGCGACCTCCTCCGGCTGCCCGACCCGCCGCAGCGGCGTGCGCGCGGCCACCTCGGTCTGGTGGTCCTCGGCGGTGGAACCGACCCGCTCGGCCGTCGCGGCGGTCATCGGGGTGGCGATGTAGCCGGGGGCGACGGCGTTCACATTGATGTTGAACGGACCCAGCTCGATCGCGAGCGTCGCGGTCAGGCCCTGGATCCCGGCCTTGGCGGCGGCGTAGTTGGCCTGGCCGCGGTTGCCCAGCGCGGAGCGCGAGCTGAGCGAGACGATCTTGCCCCACTTCTGCGCGACCATGTACTTCTGCGCCACGTGGCTGCAGTTGTAGGCGCTGGTCAGGTTGACCGTCAGTACGGCGTCCCAGTCGGCCTTGGGCATCTTGAAGAACAGGTTGTCCCGGGTGATGCCGGCGTTGTTGACCAGGATGTGCAGACCGCCGAGGTCCTCGGCGATCCGGGCGAACACCGCCTCCACGGCGTCGTAGTCGGCCACGTCGCAGCCGTACGCCCGCGCCGTGCCGCCCTTGGCGGTGATCGCCTCGGCGGTGCCGGTCGCCCGTTCGGCCGAGAGGTCGACGACGGCCACCGTCGCGCCCTCCTCGGCCAGCAGGCGCGCCGTCGCGGCGCCGATGCCCTGCGCGCCGCCGGTGACGACGGCGACCTTGCCTGCGAAACGCGTCATGGTGCTGCTCCTCGGAAAGTCGGGAGTGGAGAGGGAGAGGACGGAAGCCGTCAGGCGGACTCGACCAGCACCGCGGTGCCCTGGCCGACGCCCACGCACATCGTGGCCAGGCCGCGGCGGCCGCCGGTACGGCGCATCCGGTGCAGCAGGGTGGTGAGGATCCGGGCGCCGGAGCCGCCGAGCGGGTGGCCGAGCGCGATCGCGCCGCCGGTCGGGTTGACCAGCTCGGGGTCGATGCCCAGCTGGTCGACGGAGGCCAGCACCTGTGCCGCGAACGCCTCGTTCAGCTCGGCCTCCGCGAGGTCCGCCAGCGACCAGCCGGCCCGGGCGAGCACCTTGCGGGTGGCCGGGACCGGGCCGATGCCCATCACGTCCGGGTGCACGCCCGCCGAGGCGCCGGCCACGTACCGGCCGAGCGGCTCCAGTCCGAGGTCGCCGAGCGCCTCCTCGCTGACCAGGACCAGACCGGCGGCGCCGTCGTTCATCGGTGAGGCGTTGCCCGCCGTCACCGTGCCGTCGGGGCGGAAGGCGGGCTTGAGCCGGGCGAGCTTCTCCAGGCTGGTGTCCTCGCGGATCGACTCGTCCTGGTCGACGGTCACCCCGTCGGCCCGCTCGACCGGGACCAGCTCGGCGTCGAACCGGCCGTCCTTGCGCGCGGCGGCGGCCAGCTGGTGGCTGCGCAGCGCGAAGGCGTCCTGCCGCTCCCGGGTGATGCCGTACCGGCCGGCCACCTCCTCGGCGGTCTCGCCCATCGAGAGCACGCCGTGCAGTTCGGCCATCCGCGGGTTGGTGAGCCGCCAGCCGAGCCGGGTGTCGAAGGTCTCGATCCGGTGCGGCAGCGCCTCGTCGGGGCGGGGCAGGACGAAGGGGGCACGGGTCATCGACTCGCAGCCGCCGGCCAGCACCACGTCCGCCTCGCCTGAGCCGATCGCCCGGGCGGCCATGGTGACGGCCTCCAGGCCGGAGGCGCAGAGCCGGTTCACGGTGGCGCCGGGCACGCTGTCGGGCAGCCCGGCGAGCAGGACGGCCATCCGGGCCGCGTTGCGGTTGTCCTCGCCGGCCTGGTTGGCGGCGCCCCAGTAGACGTCGTCGATCCGGGCCGGGTCGAGGGCGGGCAGGTCGGCGAGCAGGGCGCGCAGCACGGTGGCCGAGAGGTCGTCGGGGCGGACGTGGGCGAGCGCTCCGCGCAGCCGGCCGATGGGTGTGCGGCGGGCGGCGGCGAAGTAGACGGGACGCACGGCGTCGGATCTCCTTCTGGGAGAGGGGTGAGGGTGGCGGGGTGCCGGCCGGGAGGGGTGCCCCGGTGGCGGGTCAGAAGGCGTTGACGCCGGTGAGCGCGCGCCCGATGAGCAACTGGTGGATCTGGCTGGTGCCCTCGTAGAGGGTCATCACCCGCGCGTCGCGCAGGTACTTGCCGACGGGGTACTCGTCGATGAAGCCGTAGCCGCCGAACACCTGGAGCGCGTTGTTGGCGGCCCGCACCGCCGCCTCGCTCGCGAAGAGCTTGGCGACGGAGGACTCGGTGGCGAACGGCAGGCCGCGGTCGATGTGGTCGGCGACCTTCCAGGTGAGCAGCCGGGCGGCCTCGACGTCCACGGCGATCCCGGCGAGCAGCTGCTGCACCAGCTGGTGCGAGGCGATCGGCGCGCCGAACTGCTCGCGCTCGCCGGCGTACCGGACGGCGGCGTCCAGGCAGGCCCGGGCGATGCCGACGCAGCCGGCGGCGACGGACATCCGGCCCTTGGCGAGGGCGGCCATCGCGACGGTGAAGCCCTTGCCGACCTCGCCGAGCCGGGCGCTGTCGGGCACCCGGACGCCGTCGAAGGAGAGTGCGGCGGTGGCCTGGCCGCGCAGGCCGAGCTTGCCGTGGATCTCGGTGCGCTCGAAGCCGGGCAGTCCGGTGGGGACGAGGAAGGCGGTGATGCCGCGGTGGCCGGGTTCGCCGGTGCGGGCGAAGACGAGGGCGACGTCGGCCCAGGTGCCGTTGGTGATGAAGGTCTTGGCGCCGCTCAGCAGCCAGTGGCCGTCGCCGTCGCGGACGGCCCGGGTGGTGAGGTTGGCGGCGTCGGAGCCGGTGCCGGGTTCGGTGAGGGCGAAGCAGCCGAGCGCCTCGCCGGAGGTGAGCCGGGGCAGCCAGTGCCGCTTCTGCTCCTCGGTGCCGAAGGCGTTGACCGACTTGGCGACCAGGCCGAGCGAGACGGAGACGATGCCGCGCACGGCGGAGTCGCCGCGGCCCAGCTCCTCCAGGACGAGGCAGTAGGCGAGGTGGTCGCCGCCGCTGCCGCCGTACTCCTCGGGGAGGGTCAGCCCGAGGAAGCCGAGCTTGCCGAGGCGGCCGACGATCGCGCGGTCCACCGATTCGGCGCGGTCCCAGGCGGCGGCGTGCGGGGCGATCTCGCGGTCCGTGAAGGAGGCCGCGAGGTCGCGGACGGCGGCCTGTTCCTCGGAGAGCTCAAGATCCATGGCGAGCGACCCATCCGGTTAAACTAGCGCTGCAAGTTTTACCGGGACTGTAGCCCCGGGCCGGGCCTCCTGGGAAGGGGGACCTGCCAGAATCGGGCCCGTCCCGCACCGAGCCCACCCGACCGGACGCACCGGCCGGACGGCTGGACCGCACACCCGCCCGCACCGCCCGCACCGCCCTCACACCCGCACCGCCCGCCCGCCCGCACCGCCCGACCGCACCCGACCCGTCCACCGGAGGAGCCGCGCCGATGCCCCGCCCGCGCACCCCCCTGCTCAACCGCGAGCGCATCGTCGCCGCCGCGCTGCGGCTGGTCGACGAGGAGGGCCTGGCCGCGCTCTCCACCCGCCGCCTGGCCGGCGAGCTCTCGGTGAGCGGGCCGTCCCTCTACAACCACTTCGCCACCAAGGACGAACTGCTGGACGCGGTGGTGGACGGGGTGATCGGGGAAGTCGACCTGTCGATGTTCGGCGCCGGTGCGCCCTGGCCGGAGGCGCTGCGGGACTGGGCCCGCTCCTACCGGGCCGCGCTCGCCGCCCACCCCAACATCGTCCCGGTGCTGGCCCAGGGCCCCGGGCGCCGGCCGAACGCGCTGCGGCTGGCCGACGCCGTGTTCGGCTGCCTGGTCGAGGCCGGCTGGCCGCGCGGGCAGGCGACCAGGATCGGCGCGCTGATGCGCTACTTCGTCACCGGCTCGGCGCTGGCCTCCTTCGCGGCCGGCTTCCCGGAGGACGCCGGGCTGTACGACGCGGCCGACTACCCCCACCTCGGCGAGGCGCACCGGCTGGCCGAGCACCGGGCGGCCGTGGACGAGGGCGCCTTCGAGACCGGGCTGGAGGCGCTGCTCGACGGGCTGGCGCTGCGCTTCGAACGGCTGACGCAGGACCTCGGACCGGGCCCTCACCAGGGCTCGCGCGCCACGAACGCCGGTCGCAGCTCGGGGTCCACCGGGTCGTAGTACCGGTGGTAGACGGGCGTCAGCCCGCCGGAGACCGGCGGCACGATCCAGCTCCAGTCCGCGGGCGTCGGCCGGCCGAGCCGCTTCTCCTGCGCGATGTGCTTGAGGAACCGCTCCGACTCGGTGTGGTGGTCGGCCATGGTCACCCCGGCCTCCTGGAACGAGTGCAGCACCGCGACGTTCAGCTCCACCAGCGCGCGGTCCCGCCAGAGGGTGCGCTCGTGGGAGGTGTCCAGGCCGAGCCGTTCGGCGACGGTGGCCAGCATCGCGTAGCGGTCGGCGTCGGCCAGGTTCCGGGCACCGATCTCGGTGCCCATGTACCAGCCGTTGAACGGCGCGGTCGGGTAGCGGACACCGCCGATCTCCAGCGTCATGTCACTGATCGCCGGCACCGCGTACCAGCGCAGGCCGAGCTCGGCGAACCACGGGTGCTCCGGGTGCGAGAGCCGGACCTCCAGGGTGGTGTCCTCCGGCAGTTCGTACCACTCGGGCCGCTCGCCGGGCCGCTCCTGGACCAGCAGCGGCAGCACCTCGAACGGCTCCTCGCCGCACTTCCAGCCGAGGTCGCGGGCCCGGGCGGCGAGCTGCGCGCCGGCCGGGTCGCCGGTCCAGCCGCCGTCCGGGGCGGGGTGCCCGGCGTAGCGGATCAGCTGCTGGTTGACGATCCGGGCGGCCGGACGGCCCGGCCGGTCGGGGGCGAACACCGAGACCACGGGGCGGATCCGGCCCTCGTTGGTGGCGGTGCGCAGGTGCTCGAAGCACTCGGCGGCGATGTCGTCGGCGGAGGAGAGGTGGCGCAGGTCGCGCACCACCAGGCTGCGCCAGTACAGCCGGCCGATGCAGCGGGCGGCGTTGCGCCAGGCGAGCCGGGCGCCGTGGGCGAGTTCGGCGGGGGTGTGCTCGTAGGTGCCGGTGCGGTCGATCTCGTCGAGCACGGCGCGGACCCGGGCGGCGGCGTCGCCGGCGGCGGGTTGCTCGCGGTGGAACTGCCGGACGAAGTCGGCCGCCTGCCGGGGGTCGGTGAAGTGGTCGTCGGCGGTCTCCGGGGGAGCGGCGGCCGTGTCCGGGGGAGCGGCGGCCGGGCCCGGGGGTTCCTCCGGCACCAGGTGGCCGTGGACGTGGCCGTGCGAGTACGGGCAGGCGCCGACGGGTGCGGCGCCGGCGCGGCGCGGGCCGCGGTCGGTCCGGTCGGCGCGGTCCGTTCGGTCGCCGCGGGTGCTGCGGGTGCGTAGCCGGTCGAAGATCAAGGACATCCCTCCTGCCGGACAGGAAACCGGAGGTGCCCGGCCCGCCGCAGAGAGTGAACGATTCGGCCCCCGACCCCGGCGCTCTCGCGCTAGGGTGCGGGGGCCGAGGGGCACCTCGAACAGGGGCCTCAGCCCATGTCCTCCAGGCGGACGCCCTTGGTCTCCTTCATGAACCTCGCCACGAAGACGATCGACAGCGCCGCGAACACCGCGTACGCGAGGTAGGTCGCCGACAGGCTCCAGCGCGAGAGCGCCGGGAACGAGACGGTGATCGCCCAGTTGGCGATCCACTGCGCGGAGGCGGCCACCGAGAGTGCGGCGGCGCGGATCCGGTTGGGGAACATCTCGCCGAGCATCACCCAGACCACCACGCCCCAGGACAGCGCGAAGAACAGCACGAAGGCGTTGGCGGCGATCAGCGCCACGGTGCCCTGGAGGTCGGGCAGGGTGACGTCGTCCCCGCTGCCGGTGGCGGAGGAGAACGCCCAGGCGCAGGCGCCCAGGGCGACGGCCATGCCGGCCGAGCCGATCAGGGCGAGCGGCTTGCGGCCGATCCGGTCGACCAGCAGGATCGCGATCACGGTGCCGAGGATGTTGATGACCGAGCCGATGAAGCTGATCAGCAGCGAGTTGGACTGGTCGATGCCGACGGACTGCCAGAGGATCGACGAGTAGTAGAAGATCACGTTGATGCCGACGAGCTGCTGGAACACCGACAGGCCGATGCCGACCCAGACGATCGGCAGCAGGCCGAAGCGGCCGCCGAGCAGGTCGCGGAAGCGCGGCCGGTGGTCGGAGTCGATCAGGCCGCGGATCTCGGTGATCCGGGCCTCGGTGTCGGAGTCCCGGCCCTCGATGTCGGCGAGCACGGCGCGGGCCTCGTCGAGGCGGTCGGCGGCGATCAGGAAGCGCGGCGACTCGGGGATGGTCGAGGCCAGCGCGAAGTAGACGGCGGCCGGCACGACGCAGATGCCGAGCATCCACTGCCAGGCCTCCAGGCCGAGCAGCTCGCCGCGGGTGTCGCCGCCGGCGGCGTCCGCCAGCAGCCAGTTGACCAGCTGCGAGATCGCGATCCCGAGCACGATCGCGGCCTGCTGGAAGGAGGCGAGCCGGCCCCGGTACTTGGTCGGCGCGACCTCGGCGATGTAGGTCGGGGCGATCACCGAGGCGATGCCGATGGCCGCTCCGCCGAGGACCCGCCAGAAGGCGAGGTCCCAGGCGGAGAACGGCAGCATCGAGCCGATCGCGCTGACCGCGAACAGCAGCGCCCCGGCCTTCATCACGGTGATCCGGCCGTAGCGGTCGGCGAACCGGCCGGCCAGGGCGGCGCCGACGGCCGAGCCCAGCAGCGCCGAGGAGACGATCAGGCCGGTCACACCGTCGCCGACGCCGAACTTCTCCTGGATGCCGGAGACCGCGCCGTTGATCACGGAGCTGTCGTAGCCGAACAGGAAGCCGCCGAGGGCCGCGGCGGCGGTGATGAAGACGACGAAGCCGAGCCGGCCGGACGGTGCCGGCGCGGGCTCCGCCCCCGAGGCCCCCGAGGGCCCCGAGGGCTCCACGGACTGCTGGGTGACGCTCACGATCTTGACTCCTGGTACTCAACGCTGAGCTTGGTAGCCGAGATCGTAACCCCTCAATGTTCAAGTGTTGTACGTGGGATGCCGCCCAAGTCCCTTCAATGATTCGTAAGGTGAAAAATCAAATACCGGATCCGTCCGTCGCCCGGAACCCGCTCAGGCCGGGTGGGCCAGCGACAGGCCGAACCGGCCCCGCTCGTCCGTCCACCAGGCCGAGAGCCGCAGCCCGGCCGCCGCCAGCTCCTCGGCCACCCGCTCCCGGCGGAACTTCGCCGACACCTCGGTGCGCAGTTCCTCGCCCTCCTCGAAGTGCACCGGCAGGTCCAGCGCCGGGATCTTCACGGTCTGGTCGGCGAGCGAGCGCAGCCGCATCTCGATCCACTCCCGCTCCGGGTCCCAGAGCGCCACGTGCGCGAAGGAGTCCGGCTCGAAGTCGGCGGACAGCTCGCGGTTCAGCACGTTGAGCACGTTCCGGTTGAACTCCGCGGTCACCCCGGCCGCGTCGTCGTAGGCGGCGACCAGCACCGCCGGGTCCTTGACCAGGTCGGTGCCGAGCAGCAGGAAGTCACCGGGGTCGAGCGCCTCCCGCAGCCCGCGCAGGAAGGCGGCCCGCTCGGGCGGCAGCAGGTTGCCGAGGGTGCCGCCGAGGAAGGCGACCAGCCGGGGGCCGCCGGCCGGCGGCAGGTCGAGCCGGGCGGTGAAGTCGGCCAGTACGCCGTGCACCGCGAGACCCGGGTACTCCTCGGCGAGGGCCTCCCCGGCCGAGGTCAGCGCGCTCTCGCTGACGTCCACCGGCACGTACGTCCCCAGTGTGCCGAGGTCGCGCAGCGCGTCCAGGAGCAGCCGGGTCTTCTCGGAGGAGCCCGAGCCGAGCTCGACCAGGGTGCGGGCCCGGGTGGCGGCGGCGATCTCGCCGGCCCGGGCGGTGAGGATGGCCCGCTCGGCGCGGGTCGGGTAGTACTCGGGCAGCCGGGTGATCTCCTCGAACAGCTCGCTGCCGCGCGCGTCGTAGAACCACTTGGGCGGCAGCGTCTTGGGCTCGGCGGTCAGGCCGGACTGGACGTCGTGCCGCAGCGCCGTGCTGAAGTGGTCGGCGGGCAGCAGCCGGGTGAGATCAAAGGTGCTCATGACAGGCGGATCCTCTGTTCAGGAAGTGAAGATGTTGACCGGAGGCGTGGCGCTCAGAGCGGCTTGACGGTCACCCCGTCCGGCCCGGCCAGCAGCAGCGACCGGTCCGGCACGGTGGCCCAGTCGGGGTGGTCGTCGGAGGGCTCGGAGGCCACCAGCACCCCGAGGCCGGGCACGGTCCGGTGGTGCAGGGTGTCGCCCCAGGCGGTGGCGGCGATCTCCCGGCCGTCGGTGAGCAGCAGGTTCATCCGGCCGGCGGTGTGCGCGGCCGCGTCCGCGACCGTGCCGGCCAGCGCTTCGCCGAGTCCGGCGCCGGCGCGCAGCCGGTGCACGGCGAGCGCCCACAGCAGGGCCGAGTCGGTGCGGGCCACCAGGCCGAGCAGTTCGGCCGGCGGCAGCAGCGCGGCCAGTGCGCCGGTCCCCTCCGGCCAGCCGGTCAGCGCCCCGTTGTGGCTGAACAGCCAGCGCCCGGCGGCGAACGGCGCGGCGGCCTCCTCGCCGGCCGCGCAGCCCTCGGTGGCCGAGCGGACCGCCGCCAGCAGTGCCCGGGTGCGCAGGACCCGGGCGAGGTCGCCGAAGGAGGTGTCGGCCCAGATCGGCCCGGCCCGCCGGTAGCGGGCGGGCACCTCGTCGCCGTCCGCGTACCAGCCGAGGCCGAAGCCGTCCACGTTGACGGTGCCGTACTGCTGGAGGCGCGGGGCCCAGGACTGCCGGTGGAGGCCGAACGGCGGCTCCACCAGCAGGGCCCGGGGCGACACCGGCTCGCCGACGTAGGCGAGGTGGCGGCACATCAGCCGGCCTCCCGGGCGGGGGAGGGGGCGGGGCCGTCCGCCGTGTCCGTGACGTCGGCGGCGGTGCGGAACCCGGCGAAGATCTGCCGCCGGACCGGGTAGTCCCAGTTGCGGAAGGTGCCCCGGCAGGCGACCGGCGCCACCGCGAAGCAGCCGCCGCGCAGCACCTTGTACTCGGGACCGAAGAACACCTCCGAGTACTCCCGGTACGGCCAGGCCCGGAAGCCCGGGTACGGCCGGAAGTCGCTGGCCGTCCACTCCCACACGTCGCCCATCAACTGCCTTGCCCCGTAAGGAGACTGGCCCTCGGGGTAGCTGCCGGCCGGGGCCGGGCGCAGATGCCGCTGGCCCAGGTTGGCGTGCTCGGGGCCGGGGGTGCCGTCGCCCCACGGGTAGCGGCGCGAGCGGCCGGTGGCCGGGTCGTGCCGGGCGGCCTTCTCCCACTCCGCCTCGGTCGGCAGCCGGCGTCCGGCCCACCGGGCGTAGGCGTCCGCCTCGTACCAGCTGACGTGCAGCACCGGTTCGTCCAGCGGGACGGGTTCCAGCACCCCGAACCGTCGGCGTTGCCACTGGCCGTCCTCGCGGCGCCAGAACAGCGGCGCGGTCAGGTCGGCGCTCCGCCGGTGCGCCCAGCCCTCGGGGGTCCACCAGTGCGGCTCGTCGTAGCCGCCGTCCTCGACGAACCGCAGGTAGGCGCCGTTGGTGACCGGGGTGGTGTCCAGCCGGTAGGCGGGCAGGTCGACGCGGTGGGCCGGGCGTTCGTTGTCCAGTGCCCAGGGCTCGGTGTCGGTGCCCATGGTGAACGGGCCGGCCGGGACGAGCACCTCGGCGGGCAGCGCGGCCGCGTCGGCGGGGGCGGGCGGGGGCGGGGGAGCGGCCAGCGCGGGTTCGCCCTTGCGCAGCTGATGGGTGATCAGCATCGTTTCGTCGTGCTGCTGCTCGTGCTGGGCGATCATGCCGAAGGCGAACCCGGCGTCGAGCAGCGGCGCGCCCTCCAGGGGGCTGGCGGCGAGCAGGTCGAGCACCCGGCCGCGCACCTCGCCGGCGTAGGCGCGGGCCTCCCCGGGCGGCAGCAGCGGCAGCGTTGGGCGCTCCGAGCGGGGGTGCTCGAAGGCGTCGTAGAGCGGGTCGATCTCGGGGTGCATCGGGTCGCGGCCGCCGATGTTGCGCAGCAGCCAGAGCTCCTCCTGGTTGCCGATGTGGGCGAGGTCCCAGACCAGCGGCGACATCAGCGGGGAGTGCTGGGCGGTGAGGTCGTGGTCCTCGACGCAGTCGGTGAGCGCGGCGGTGCGGGCGCGGGCGGCCAGCAGTTCGGCGGCGATGGTCTCGCGCAGCGCCTCGGGTGACAGCGCCTCGGGCGACAGGGCTTCCGGCGCAGGGGTCCCCGGCGGGCGTGCCCCGGGCGGGCGGGTCTCCCGGGCACCGCGGTCGGCGCGGGTGTCGTCGATCATGGTGTGGCCTCCTCGGGCGGAGTGCGTCGGGTGCCGGAGCGCAGGGCGTCCAACTGGTCGTCGGCCGGGCAGCGGCCGCGCGCGGGGTAGCGCTCGGCGAACGCGGCGACGGTGGCGCGCAGCCGTTCGGCGCCGGGCAGGCGGCCCAGCGCGGCGTCGGCGGCGGCGAAGCAGGTGAGGGCGGCGCGGCGCAGCTCGGGGTCGGCCGTCGCCAGGGCGGCGGCGCGGCGCCAGACGTCGCTGCGCGGCGCGCGCGGACCGGCGGCGCCCGGTGGCGGCTCCAGTGGCTCCAGGGCGGCGAGCGCGGTGTCCGCGGCGACCGGGTCGTCCAGCAGTGCGGTGACCAGGGCGGCGGGGACGATCCACCCGTCCCCGGGCTGGGCGTCGATCATCCGCAGTTCCAGGTGGCCGCGCGGGCGGACCGGTGGGAACAGCGTGGTGCGGTGGTAGTCGAGGTCGGCCAGGGTGGGCGGCCGTTCGCCGCCGCCGCGCAGCCAGTCGAGGAAGGTCAGTCCGCTGGGCGCGGTCCACGGCAGGCCGTCGCGGCGGCGCACGCAGAGCACCTGGGCGTCCAGCACGTACCGGGTCCAGGCCTCGCGCGGGTCGCCGTGGTCGGGCGCGGGGGCCAGGGTGCGGGAGGGGTCCATCCGGGACCAGACGGTCTGCCGGGTGGACCGGTGCCCGGTGGGGCGGCCGTCCAGCAGCGGCGAGTTGGCGAAGGCGGCGACCAGCACCGGGCCGAGCCGGTGGGCGAGGTGCCAGCGGCGGTCCAGCGCCTGCGGGCCGCTCTCCGCCCCGGCGTCCAGGCAGACCTGGAGCGAGGCGGTGCCGGTCATCATGATCCGGCCCCAGGGCCCGGCCGAGTCGAAGTGGTGCTCCATCGCGAGGTAGCGCGGGTGGTCCAGCACCATCCGGCGGGGGCGGGCCAGCGGGTCGGTGCCGGTGCCGGTGAGGCGCAGGCCCTGGGCGGCGAAGGCGTTCCGCAGGGCGGCGAGGTCGCGCCGGGTGTCGGCGACGCAGCCGGTGAGGCTGTCGGCGGGCGGGGAGCTGAGCTCTACCTGACCGCCGGGTTCGAGGGTGAGGCGGGCGCCTGAGGGGAGCCACGTCCCGTCGGGGCCGCCGAGCGGCAGTGCGTCCAGTGCGCTGTGCAGTCGTTCCGGGGGGACCGGTTCGTCGGGACATCGGTCGTCGTGGACGAACCACTCGAGCTCGACGCCGACCAGCCTGGGCGGGCCGATCTTGAAGCAGACGCCCGTCATGTGGCTGCGGGCGGCCGACTCGGTGAGCGGGGTCACCGAGTCGGCGGGAGGTCCAGCGCTCTGCCGGTCGGGCGGAGCGGACGGTCGGAGGGGTATCACCGGACTCACCATCCTCGGGGCACGGGTGCGGCCCGGACTACCCTGCCCAGTCTGCTACGGACCATGCGGGGGCGCCGCGCAAACATCTGGTGAAGGACTGTCCTCGCAGGTCAGGGCCGGTGCGAACGGGTGAATCGGGGTATTTCGACGCGTCGGGTTCAGCCCGTGGGGCCGGTGGGACGGCCGGCGGGCCCGCCGGGCGGACGGGCGCCGAGGTGGGCCGCCAGGCCGCGCCTCCCGCGCCGCATCATCACCGCGTGGTTGGCCCGGAACAGCGGCCGGGCGGGCAGCGCCAGCAGACGCAGCAGCGGCTTGGCCGGGCGGGTGTCCTCCTCGAACAGGACCAGGCTGCCGCCCGTGCCGTCCGCCGCGACCGTCCAGCGGGACCAGCCGGTGAGGTCGCCGTCCATGGCCGCCTCCAGGACCCCGGCGGCGCGGTCCCGGCGCACCGGGGTCAGCCCGATCACCAGCCGGTAGGGGAGCAGCGCCCGGACCAGGACCTCGCCCCGGTCCGGCCCGGTCTCCCGGACGGAGCGGATCTCCGGCCACCAGCGCGGGTAGCCGGGGACGTCGGCGAGCGCCGCGAAGACCGCCGTCGGCGGGGCGGCCAGCCGCCACACGCCGCGGAAGCGGTAGTGGTTGGGGTCCACGGGGGCACTGTAGTCCCGGCCGGGCCCGCTCCGGCAGGGTGCCCGGCCCGGCCCGTCACGGTGCCGGGTCTCCGCCCGGTCCCGCGCCTCCGCCGGGCACCGTGCCGACCGCCCGCGCCGGCCACCCTCCGGGTTCGGCCAGCGCGAAGGCGGTGTTCACCAGTGCCACGTGACTGAACGCCTGCGGGGTGTTGCCGAGTTGGCGCCGGGCGCGAGGGTCCCACTGCTCCGAGAGCAGGCCCAGGTCGTTGGCCAGGCCGACCACCCGGGCGAACAGTTCGCGCGCCTCGTCGCGCCGCCCGGTCGCGGCGAGCGCGTCCGCGAGCCAGAACGAGCAGGCGAGGAACGCGCCCTCGCCGCCGGGCAGTCCGTCGGTGCCGGGCGCCGGACGGTAGCGGCGGACCAGCCCGCCGTGGTCCAGGCCGTCCCGCACGGCGTCGACGGTGCGCACCACTCGCGGGTCGTCGGGCGGCAGGAAACCGCTCTTGACCACGAACAGCGTGGCCGCGTCCAGCCCGTGCCCGCCGTAGTGCTGGACGAACACGCCCCGGCGCCGGTCGTAGCCGTGGGCGCAGACGTCGGCGTGCACCGCGTCCCGCATGGCCCGCCAGCGGTCGGTCGGCGCGGGCAGTCCGGTGGCCTCGGCGAGCCGCACCGCCCGGTCGGCGGCGACCCAGCACATCACCTTGGAGTGGACGAAGTGGCGTCGCGCGCCGCGCACTTCCCACAGGCCCTCGTCGGGCTCGCGCCAGTGCTGTTCGAGGTGGCCCATCAGCGCCCGCAGCAGCGTCCAGACGTGCCGCTCCATCGGGATGCCGGCCAGCAGCGCCAGATGCAGGGTGTCGACCACCTCGCCGTGGACGTCGAGCTGGAGCTGCCCGACGGCGGCGTTGCCGAACCGGACCGGGCGCGAGCCGAGGTAGCCGGGCAGCCAGTCGGCGACGGTCTCGGTGACGACGCGCTCGCCGGCCACCCCGTAGAGGGCCTGGAGGTCGCGGGGGTCGCCGGCGATGGCGCGCAGCAGCCAGTGGCGCCAGGCGGCGGCCTCCTCGCGGAAGCCGCCGCGCAGCAGCGCGGAGAGCGTCATCGAGGAGTCCCGCAGCCAGCAGAACCGGTAGTCCCAGTTGCGCGGGCCGCCGATGTGCTCGGGCAGCGAGGCGGTGGCGGCGGCGACGATGCCGCCGGTGGGCGCGTAGGCGAGCGCCTTGAGGGTGATCAGCGAGCGGAGCACGGCGGCCCGCCACTCGCCGTCGTAGCGGCAGCCCGCCGCCCAGCGCCGCCAGGCGTCGACGGTCGTGAGCAGCTCGGCGTCCGGGTCGGTGCCGGGGGCGGCGCGCAGGTGCGAGGGCTGCCAGGTGAGCACGAACGGGACGCGCAGGCCCGGGGTGACGGTGACCTCGGAGACGGTGGTGCCGTCGGTGCCGTAGGTGTGCACCCCGGGCGGGACGCGCAGCCAGGCGGAGTCGGGGCCGGCGACGGCGACCCGGTGGTGGGCGGTGCGGCGCACCCACGGGTCGATCCGCCCGTAGTTGAACCGCAGCCGCAGTTCGCCGCGGACCGGGACGGCGCCCTCGAGTCCCTCGACGATCCGGACCAGCCGCGGCGGGTGCCGTCGGTCCGTGCCGCGCTGCGGCATGAAGTCGGTGATCCGGACCCGGCCCTCGGGGGTGTGCCACTCGCTGTCGAGGACGAGGCTGTCCGGCCGGTAGCGGCGGGTGGTGCACCCGCCGGCGCCGGCGGGTGCGAGCCGCCAGGCGCCGTGCCGCCCGTCGCCGAGCAGGGCGGCGAAGCAGCTGGGGGAGTCGAACCGGGGCAGGCAGAGCCAGTCGACGGCGCCGTCCCGGCCGACCAGGGCGGCGGTCTGCAGGTCGCCGATCAGGGCGTAGTCCTCGATGCGTCCGGCCATCGGGTCCATTCTCGGCGCTCCGGGCGCCGCCCGCAGGTCGTCGGGCGCCGCCCGCGGGTGCGCCCGGGGTCCTGGAAAGGACCGCGTCACTCCGCTTGCACGCGTTCGACGTGCAAGGGAGGATCTTGTGTGCTTGTAGTCTCATCAGTCTCAGCCATCACGGCAGACGACTGATTCATCGGAACCGGAACGAAGGAGTCCCGAGGATGCGGCGACCGAACTGGGTACCGGAGGGCACGGACCTGGACAAACCGAACGCCGCCCGGGTCTACGACTACTACCTCGGAGGCTCGCACAACTTCGAGGTGGACCGGGAGATGGCCCGCAAGGCGATCGCCCTGTGGCCGGAGCTGCCGCAGATCATGCGCTCCAACCGGGCCTTCCTGCGCCGCGCCGTCCAGTTCACCGCCGAACGCGGCATCAGCCGCTTCCTGGACATCGGCTCCGGCATCCCCACCTTCGGCGCCGTGCACGAGATCGCCCGCGCGGTCCGTCCGGAGTCCCGGGTCGTCTACATCGACCGCGACCCGGTCGCCGTCGCCCACAGCCGGCTGCTGCTCGAGGACGACCCGGGCAGCGTCGTCGTCCAGGCCGACGTCCGCGACGTCGACGACCTGATGTCCCGCCCCGAGGTGACCGCCCTGCTCGCGGCCGGTGAGCCGGTGGCCGTCCTGCTGGTCGCCGTCATGCACTTCGTCCAGGACGCGGACGACCCGTGGAAGCTGATCGCGGTCATCCGCGACGCCCTCCCGCCGGGCAGCGCCCTGGTGCTCTCGCACGCCTCCCTGGAGGGCCGTCCCGACCAGGCCGAGGACCACCAGCGGCTCTACCGGATGACGCCCACGCCGCTGACGATGCGCACCGTCGAGCAGATCACCGGGATGTTCGCCGGCTTCGACATCGTCGAGCCCGGCGTCGTCTACCTGCCGCAGTGGCGCCCGGACCAGCCGGAGGCCGTCGGGGAACACCCGGAGCGGATGACCGGGGTGGCGGGTGTGGGGTTCCGCCCGTGACCGGTGCACCGGAACCGGGCAGCGGCGCCGAACGGTTCCCCGAGGACTGGGCGCGGCTGCTCTCCGGTGACCACGGCACGGCGGTCCACCCCGGCCTGCTCGACCGGCTGGTGTCCGGGACCGCCGGGCTGCTCCGCCGCGCCCAGCTGGACGAGCCCTTCGAGCCGCACCTGGCCGCCGAGGCCGGCGCGCAGCTCGTCGAGGCCCAGTTCACCGACCCGATCGTGCTGGCCCGCGCGCTGGAGCTGCTCCAGCGGCAGCCGTCCGCCGACGGCCGGGGGCCGGCCCTGTGCGGCGCGTTCGCGGCCGGCTGGGCGGCCGCCCTGCGCGAGCGCACCCTGCGCGAGCAGGAGGCCATCCGCACCGCCGCCGACGTCGCCCAGAAGGAGGCCGAGCGGGCGCTGCGGGCGTCCGAGGCGCGGTTCCGGGCGCTGTTCGAGAGCGCCGCGATCGGCATCGGCATCGGCGACACCGACGGCAACATCCTGGCCGTCAACAAGGCTCTCCAGGAGCTGTTCGGGGCCGGCCCGGAGGACATGATCGGCCGCCGGGTCGGCGACCTCGTCCACCCCGAGGACGGCGACAACGTCTGGGACGTCTACGAGGAACTGGTCAGCGGCAAGCGCGAGTACTTCCAGTTCGACAAGCCGTACTACCGGCAGGACGGCGAGGTGGTCTGGACCCACCTGACGGTCTCGCTGATCCGCGACGACGACGGCGTCCCGCAGTACCAGGTCGCGATGCTGGAGGACGTCACCGACCGCTACCGGCTCCAGGAGCGGCTGCGCCACCAGGCCACCCACGACCCGCTCACCGGGCTGCCCAACCGGGCCGCGTTCTTCGAACGGCTGGAGAAGCTCTTCGAGGACCCGGACCCGGGCGCCCGGTTCGGACTCTGCTACGTCGACCTCGACGGCTTCAAGGTGGTCAACGACAGCCTCGGCCACGACACCGGGGACCAGCTGCTGTCCGCCGTCGCGGCCCGGCTGAAGGCCGCGCTCAGCCCGCTCGGCCACCTGGTGGCCCGACTCGGTGGCGACGAGTTCGTGGTCCTGCTGGAGAACAGCCGCGGCGAGCAGGAGGCCGTCGCCGCCGCGAAGACCGTGCTCAAGGCGCTGGCCGGGCCGGTGCTGATCGGTGACCACAAGCTCGCCGTCGGCGCCAGCGTCGGCGTGCTGGAGCGCCGGGTCTCCACCACCACCCCCGGCGCCGCCGTCCGGGCCGCGGACCTGACGCTCTACCGGGCCAAGGAGGCAGGCCGGGGCCGCTGGACGCTCTTCGACCCCAAGGAGAACGCCCGCGCCGTGTCCCGCTACGCGGTGTCGGTGCGGATGCCCGCCGCGCTGGACCGGGGCGAGTTCTTCATCGACTACCAGCCGCTGTACGCGCTGGCCGACGGCCGGCTCGCCGCCGTCGAGGCGCTGGTGCGCTGGCGCCACCCTCAGCTCGGGGTGCTCGGGCCGGACGAGTTCGTCACCACCGCGGAGGAGACCGGGCTGATCATGCCGCTCGGCCGCTGGGTGCTGGAGCAGGCCTGCGGTCAGGCCGCCGACTGGATCCGGCGGTTCGGCGACGCCGCGCCGCAGCTCAACGTCAACCTGGCGGTCCGCCAGGCCCGCAGCGCCGCCCTGGTCGGCGACCTCAACCGGATCCTCGACAGCACCGGGCTGGACCCGGCCCGGCTTCAGCTGGAGATCACCGAGTCCACCGTGGTCGGTCCGGAGGACGAGGCGCTGCGCACCCTGCACGGCCTGGTCGAGCAGGGCGTCTCGCTCGCCGTCGACGACTTCGGCACCGGCTGGTCCAACCTCGCCTACCTGCGCGACCTCCCGGTCTCCGGACTGAAGATCGCCGGGTCCTTCGTCGGCGACCTGCACGACCCGGCCAAGGACGAGGAGACCGGCTGGCGGATCGTCAGCGGTCTGGTGTCGATGGCGCACGCCCTCGGGCTGACCGTCACCGCCGAGGGCGTGGAGACCCGCCGGGACGCCGAGCGACTGCGCGTCATCGGCTGCGACTGGGCGCAGGGCTGGCACTTCGGGCGGCCGGTGCGGCCGGCCGAGATCGCCCGGCGGATCGCCGAGGAGCCGCAGGGCCGCCCGGTCGCGGTCCGGGGGCACGCGGTGACGCACGGAGATTAGTCCCAAAAACGGACAAATCACCCTTGACGCGGTGAGGCGACCGAGCGCACGATGAGGTCCTGGCAGTCCCCGCACCGCCCGTGCGGGATCCCCGCCAGTACGACGGACCGGCGCTTCCCCGGCGCCCGGGACCAGCGGTGCGCACCCCCTTCGGCCGCCCGGTTCCCGGCGGTCCCCCGACGTCCCACGGTCCGTCGACCAGCCCCCTCGGGGCTTTCCCGGGCTCCGAGCCCCGCGTGCTCCGCACGTACGGGCCCGCCCCGTTCCACCGGGCCGCGCCGCGCCTCCGCGCCGGGCGCGCCCGTCACAGCCAGGGGCCGCGCCGCCCCCGCCGTCCATCGGTCCGTCCGGCGCCAGGCCCACCACCTCTTCGCCGAGAGGCCGGCTTTCGATGAGCACCACCGCGCCCCCGAGCGCCCGCCCCGACCGCCACGACGGCTCCGCCCGCCCCGCCCGTCCCGACGGCCCCGCCCGCCCCGACGGTCACGACGGCCACCCGCTGCGCCGGGCCACCGACCGCGGCACCGAGCACGACCCCGCCCACCCCCGGCCGATGCGCCGGGCCGGGGACGTCGTCGTCACCCGCCGGACCGTCAGTCTGGTCGTCCCCGCCCGCAACGAGGCCCGCAACATCCCCTGGGTCTTCGAACAGATCCCGCGCTGCGTCGACGAGGTCATCCTGGTGGACGGCTCCTCCAGCGACGCGACCGTCCCGATGGCCCGGCACTGCCTGCCGACCGTGCGCAGCGTCGCCCAGCGGGGACCCGGCAAGGGCAACGCCCTGCGCACCGGCTTCGCCGCCGCCACCGGCGAGTACATCGTCATGATCGACGCCGACGGCTCCATGTGGCCCGGCGAGATCCCGCACTTCCTGCACTTCCTCGACCACGGCTACGACTTCGTCAAAGGATCGCGCTGCATCGGCGGCGGCGGATCGCTGGACCTCACCCGGGTCCGCTCGATGGGCAACCGCGCCCTGCTCGCCGTCGCCAACCGCCTGTACGACGCGCGCCTCACCGACCTGTGCTACGGCTACTGCGCCTTCCGCCGCTCCTTCCTGGACGCGCTCGACCTGCGGTCCACCGGCTTCGAGATCGAGGCCGAGATGATCGCGCACGCGCTGCGCTCCGGACTGCGGATCGCCGAGGTGCCGAGCCTGGAACTCCCCCGCCGCAGCGGTCGCTCCCACCTCCACGCCGTCGCCGACGGCCGCCGGGTGCTGAGGACCCTGATCACCGAGCGTCCCGGCGCCCGGCCCTCGGCGACCGTCCCCGCGGAGGAGCAACGATGAAAGGCTCCGACCGGCGCACCGATGCAGCCTGCCCGCGTCCCGCCGCCCGCGACTCGCTCTACACCCCCGTCCGGGTGGTCGACCTGGACCTGGACGAGCCGAGCGGGCTGCGCTCGCCCGGCGGGTCCGGGGCCGACGACCCGGTCGGCCGCGTGTTGGCGTTGGTCCGGCTGCACGGGCACCCGCTCGGCCTGGTCACGGCCACCGGAACAGCCGGCGACACCGTCGCGCTGCGCCGGGCGCTGGTCGACGCCGCCCACCGGGAACTCCCCGTTCCCGCCCTGTCCACCGCGACACCCGCGGCGCGCCCGAGTCGGGTCGGGCGCGCCCGGGTGCCCGCGGGCCCGGTCACGGTCAGCGTGGTCATCTGCACCCGCGACCGGACCGAGTCACTGCGGAGCTGCCTGGACTCCCTGCTGCGGACCGGCTATCCGCACACCGAGGTCCTGGTCGTCGACAACGCTCCGCGCGACGACGCCACCGAACGCCTCGTCGCCGCGCACTACCGCGACCGCGTCCGGTACCTGCGCGAACCCGTGCCCGGGCTGGCCCGGGCCCGCAACCGCGGCCTGGCCGCGGCCCGCGGCGAGGTGGTGGCGTTCGCCGACGACGACCTGATCATCGACACCGGCTGGGTCGAGGCGATCGCCCGGACCTTCCGCGCCGACGACCGGATAGCCTGCGTCACCGGGCTGGTCCTGCCGGCCGAACTCGACACCCCCGCGCAGGCCGCGCTGGAGCAGTACGGCGGTTACTCGCGGGGCTTCGCCGCCCGGGACTGGTCGCTGCGCCAACGGCCGGACGACCCGCTCGTCCGCTTCTCCGTCGGCCGCTTCGGCTCCGGCGCCAACATGGCCTTCCGGACGGCGGTCGTCCGCGGCTTCGGCGGCTTCGACCCGGCGACCGGTGCCGGCACCCCCGCCCGCGGCGGGGAGGAACTGCTCGCCTTCTTCCAGACCCTCGACACCGGCCACACCGTCGCCTACCAGCCCGATGCCATCGTCTGGCACCGCCACCCGCGGACCACCGGCGCGCTCGGGCGGCAGGTGTTCAACTTCGGCGTCGGCTTCGGTGCCTACCTCACGGCCGCGGTCACCCGGCGCCCCGGCGTGCTGCTCGACCTGGCCCGCCACCTCCCCGGCGGGCTGCGGCGGTGGCAGCGGGTCCGCCGCGACCGGGCCCGCGGCGCCCCGGCCGACCGGGAGCTCGCCCAACTGCGGCTCGGGCGCCGCGAACTCGGCGGCATGCTGGTCGGGCCGTTCGGCTACGCGGTCAGCGTCTGGCGCCAGCGCGGGTGGAACGACGGAGGCGCGTCGTGACCGCCGTCCGGCCGGCGGCCGCCCCGCCGGTCCCCGCGCCGACGCCGGCCCTGCCGGTGCCCGCCCGGGTGATGGACCTCGACCTCGACCGGCCCGGCGGGCCCTGGGCCCCCGGCCGGTCGGGGCCCGCCCGGGGGCCGGACCGGTCGGTGCCGTCCGCGGTGGCCCTGGTCCGCCGGGCCGGTCGGCCGCTGGGCCTGGTCGCCCTCGGCCCGGACGGGGCGGCGGACGGGGCGGCGGACGGTGGTCCGGACGCCCTTCGCGAACGTCTCGTCGCCGCCGCCGAACGGCGGTTCGGCCCCGGTGCGGACCCGGCCCCCGCCCCCGCCTCCGCCTCTGCCCCCGCTTCCGCCCCCGCCCCCGTCGACCGCACCCCGCCGACGGTCACCGTCGTGGTCTGCACCCGCGGCCGGACCACCCTGCTCGGCGACAGCCTCCGCGCCCTGCTGCGCACCGACCACCCCGCCACCGAGATCCTGGTCGTCGACAACGCCCCCGAGGACGACAGCACCGAACGACTGGTCCGCGGCCTCGCCCCCGGCCGGCTGCGCTACCTGCGGGAGCCCGTGCCCGGTCTGGCCCGGGCCCGCAACCGGGGCCTCGCGGCCGCCCACGGCGAGATCGTCGCCTTCACCGACGACGACACCCTGGCCGACCCCGGCTGGGCGGGCGCGCTCGCCGCCGCCTTCCGCGCGGACCCCCGGATCGCCTGCGTCACCGGCCTGGTGGTGCCCGCCGAACTCGACACCGAGGCCCAGGCGCTCTTCGAACGCTACTGCGGCTTCGGCAAGGGCTTCGCCCCGCGCGACTGGTCCCGGCGGGCCGACGCCGCCGACCCGCTCTTCCCGTTCGCCGCCGGCCGCTTCGGCACCGGCGCCAACATGGCCTTCCGGACCGCGACGCTGCGCCGGCTCGGCGGCTTCGACCCGGCCACCGGTGCCGGCACGCCGACCCGCGGCGGCGAGGACCTGCTCGCCTTCCTCGGCGTCCTGGCCGCCGGACACACCCTGGCCTACCGGCCGGAGGCCGTCGTCTGGCACCGCCACCGCCGCACCCGGACCGAACTCGAGGCCCAGATCCGGGGTTTCGGCATCGGCCTCGGCGGCTACCTCACCGCGGCCGTGGTCCACCGTCCCGCGCTGCTCGCCGACCTGCTGCGCCGGGTCCCGGCCGGGACCCGGTACGCCCTGCGGCGCGCCACCGCCCCCACCGTGACCCCCGCCGCCCCCACCGTGACCCCCACCGCCTCCGTCGCGCCGGCCCACAGCGACGGCGCGGCGGACCCCCGGACCGACCCGGCGCTGGCCCGGCTCGGCCGGATCGAACTGCGCGGCCTCCTCCTCGGCCCGGCCGGATACCTGGTCGGCCGGGCACAGGACCGCCGGTTCCGGGCGGGGAGCCGGTCGTGATGCTGCTCCCCGCACCCCGCACGGTCGCCGACCGCGCCTGCTCCTGCCCGCGGCCGCTGCCCTGCCAGTGCTCCTACCGGACCCTGCTGGCCGCCCGCGCCCGCGCCGCCCGGGCCGCCGGAACCGACCGCGCCGCCCGGGCGCTGCGCGCCGTCCGGCCCGCCGACGCCCTGGTCCGCAACGGACACCTGCTGCTGCTCAGCTCCGTGCTCGCGGCCGCCCTCGGCGCGGTGTTCTGGCTGTTCGCCACCCGTTGGTACAGCGCCGAGGCGGTCGGCCTGAGCACCGCCGCGGTGTCCGCCGCCGGGCTGCTCTCCGCGGTCGGCCGGTTCAACCTCAACGGCGTCCTGGTGCGCTTCGTCCCGGTCGCCGGCCGGGGCACCCGGCGGCTGGTGCTGCGCTGCTACGCGGTGAGCGCGGTCACCGGCGCCCTCGCCGCGGTCGGCTTCCTGCTGCTGATCCCCCGGATCTCCCCGAGCCTCGGCTACCTGCGGGAACCGCTGCTGGCGGTCTCCTTCGTCGTCGTGACGGCCGGCTACTCGATCTTCGTGCTCCAGGACGGCGCCCTCACCGGACTGCGCCGGGCCGGCCTGGTGGTCGGCGAGAACGCCTGCTTCGCGCTCGTCAAGGCCGGGGCCCTGGCGGTCTGTGCCGCGCTCGCCGTCGGCACCGGGATCCTGCTCTCCTGGGCCGCGGCCCTGCTGCTGACGGTGCTGGTGACCAACGTGGTGCTGTTCCGCCGGGCCGTTCCGGCGCACGAGCGGCTGTCCGTCACCACCCCGCCGCCGCACCCGCGGATCGGCCGCTACGCCGTCGCCGACTACCTCGGCAACCTGGCCGGGATCACCGCGTGCAGCGTCGTCCCGCTGATGGTCCTGGCCGCCCTCGGCGCCGAGCGGGCCGCCTACTACGCGCTCGCCTGGGTGATCGCCGACAGCCTCTACATGGCCGCCTACAGCATGGGCAGTTCCCTGGTCGTCGAGGCCGCCAGGGAGCCGGAACGGCTCGCCGAGCACGCCCGCCGGATGCTGCGGCACACCGGGCTGATCGTGCTCTCCGCCGTGGTCGTGATCGTGGCCGGCGCGCCGTGGCTGCTGCGGCTCTTCGGCCCCGGCTACGCCGAGCACGGCACCACCGCGCTGCGGCTGATGGCGCTCTCCGCGCTGCCCACCGTCGTGCTGAGCCTGGCCACCGACGTCGCCCGGGCCCGCCGCGCCCTGCGCTGGATGATCGGCCTCCAGGTCGTGTACGCGGCGCTGGTCGTCGCGCTCGCCGCCGTCCTGCTCCCCGCGTACGGCCTGGCGGGCGTCGGCGCCGCCTGGCTGATCGCCCCCACCGCCCTCGCCCTTCCCCTGCTGGCAGCGCTTCCGCGCTGGCTGCCGTCCACCCACCGGAGACCGCGATGAACACCCGGCGACCCGAGACCGAGACCGCGAGCAGCACCCGGCGGGCGGAGGCACCGGCCACCACCCTCTCGGTCGTGGTCTGCAGCTACACCCTCGACCGGTGGGACGACCTCACCGCCGCCCTCGACTCCCTGGCCGCACAGCGGCGCCGGCCCGACGAGACGGTGGTCGTGGTCGACCACTGCCCGGCGCTGACCGCCCGGCTGGCCGCCCGCCCGGAGCTGCGGGTGGTCGAGAGCACCGAGCCGCCGGGCGTCTCCGGCGCCCGCAACACCGGAGTGCGGGTGGCCCGGGGCGAACTGCTGGCCTTCCTCGACGACGACGCGGTGGCCGCCCCCGACTGGACCGAGGCCCTGCTCGACGGCTACCGCGACCCGGCGGTGCTGGGCGTCGGCGGCCGGGTCGACTCCTGGTGGGAGACCGGCCGACCCGGCTGGTTCCCGCCCGAGTACGACTGGGTGGTCGGCTGCTCCTACCCCGGCGCGCCCGAGGACGCGGGCGCCGTGCGCAACTTCATCGGCGCCAACATGTCGTTCCGGCGGGCCGCGGTGGTCGCCGCCGGAGGCTTCCGGGGCGACCTCGGCCGGATCGGCACCAGCCCGTTCGGCTGCGAGGAGACCGAACTCTGCGTCCGGCTCACCGCGCTGAACCCCGGGGGCGTCCTGCGCCACCAGCCCACCGCGGTGGTCCGCCAGCACGTGCCGCCGGCCCGCACCGGCTGGCGCTACTTCAGCTCCCGCTGCTACGCCGAGGGCCGCTCCAAGGCCGTGGTCGCCCGGCACGTCGGCACCCGGTCCGCGCTCTCCAGCGAGCGGCGCTACCTGCGCCGCACCCTGCCGGTCGCCGTGCTCCGCGCGGTGCGGCACGGACGGCTGCGGGCGGCCGGGGCGCTCGGGGCCGGGGCCTGCCTGGCCGCCGCCGGGTACGCCACCGGCAGGATCGGCCGGCCGCCCGGCCCGGGCGCCACCGGGACGGACACCACCGGGACGGACGCCACCGGCACGGACGCGCCCGGCACGGCGACCGCGACCGTGGCGCCCGACACCGGAGCGGGGACCCGGCCATGACCCCGGTACCGGTCTTCCTCTACCACTCGGTGTCCGACCACCCCCCGAACTGGATCGCCCCGTGGACGGTGACCCCGGAGGTCTTCCGCCGCCAGCTGGACCGGATCGCCGAGGGCCGCTCGGTCGTCCCGCTGCGGAGGCTGGTCGCCGCCGTGCGCGGCGGCCCCCCGCTCCCGCCCCGGGCGGCCGTCCTCACCTTCGACGACGGCTTCGCCGACTTCTACTGGACGGTCGCCCCGCTGCTGGAGGAACGCGGACTGCCCGCCACCCTCTACCTCACCGTCGGCGCCGTCCACCCGCCCGGCGGCCGCCCCACCGGCAGCCTGTTCCCGCCCGCCGACATGCTGAACTGGCGCCAGGTCGCCGCCCTGGACGCGACGGGCGTCGAGATCGGCGGCCACTCCGTCACCCACGCCCAGCTGGACACCCTCCGCCCCCGGCGGTGCACCGAGGAGGTCGCCGGCTGCAAGCACCGGCTGGAGGACGCGCTCGGCCACGAGGTCACGGCCTTCGCCTACCCGCACGGCTACTCCAGCGCCGCCGTCCGCCGCCGGGTCGCCGAGGCCGGGTGGACCTCGGCCACCGCCGTCGAGAACAGGTTCAGCTCCGCCACCGACCACGTGCTGCGGCTCGGCCGGCTGATGGTCCGGCGCGACACCCCCGAGCGTGTCTTCGCCGACTGGGTGGCCGGGCGGAGCGCCCGCACCGGCCCCGTCCCGGAGAGCCTCTACACCCGGTACTGGCGGGGCTACCGGCGGCTGCGCGCGGCCGTCGGCAGCCCGGTGGGCGGTCCTTCCGATGGTTGACCAACTGGCCGGGGCACGCCCCCCGGACTCCGCCGGACCGGGCCGTGCCCGCGGACACCCGGCCCGGCGAGTCCGCCGTCCCGCCGGGTTCCTCGCCGGCCTCGGCCCGCTCGCGCTCTTCGCCCGGTGCGCCCTGCCGGCCGCCGTCCTGCTCTGGCTGCTGGCCCTGCCCCGGACCAGGACCGACCACATGGGCGCGCTCGGACTGGTCGGGGCCCTGCCGGTGCTCTACTGGGCCGGCCTCGCGCTGCTGACCGCCGGCTTCACCGCCGTGCTCGCCGAGCGCGGCGCCCGGCGGCGCTGGGCGCCCGGCTACGTGCTCGCCCTGATCGCCTTCCTGCACGCCACCCCCACCCTGCTCTACCCGGAACTGCGCTACGCCTGGGCGTGGAAGCACGTCGTGGTCGTCGACGCGATGCTCCGCCACGACGGCGCCGTCCCCGACGCGGGCGCGCTCGACGCCTACAACCAGTGGCCGGGCTTCTTCCAGCTCAACGTGCTGTTCCTGCGCGCCACCGGCCTGCACTCGGCCCTCGGCTACGCGGCCTGGTACCCGGTGCTGGCCAACGTGCTGCTGCTCGGGCCGCTGCTGCTGGTCCTGCGCACCGTCACCACGAACGGTCGGCTGGTCTGGGGCGGGGTGTGGATCTACTACAGCGCCTCCTGGGTGGGCCAGGACTACTTCTCCCCGCAGGCGTTCTCCTACCTGCTCTTCCTCGCCGTGCTCGCGCTGGTCCTGCGACGGCTGGCGGCCGGACGGCCGCCGGCGGACGGCCCCGGGGCGGACGGCTCCGGGCCGCAAGGACCACCGGGGGCGGCGGGCGCGACGGGGGAGCGGGGACGGGCGGGGGCGTCGGGGGAGGGGCTGCCGGCGGTCGGCGGCGCCCGCGCGGTGACCTGGAGCACCGATCTGCCCCGGCGCGGCGGCTGGCGCCCGCTGCCCTTCGCGCTGGTCCTGGTGCTGACCGCCGCCATCGTCTGCTCCCACCAGCTCACCCCGCTGATGCTGATCAGCGCGCTGGTGATGCTCGCGCTCCCGCGGCGCAACCGGCGCGTGGTGCTCCCCGTCCTGGCCGCCGCCGTCGCCCTGACCTTCGCCTGGGACTCCACCGTCGCCCGCCCCTACCTCTCGAAGAACCTCGGCGACCTGGTGGCCGCCCTGGCCTCGCCGGACAACAACGCGCTGCCCGGCCTGCAACGGCTCGCCCGCCCGGCCGAGGCACAGGTGTTCGCCTCCTGGGTGGACCGGGGACTGACCGCCGCCGTGCTGCTGCTGGCGGTGGCCGCCCTGGTGCGCCACCGCTGGGTGCGGCGGACCAGCCTGCCGCTGCTGCTGGCCGCGCCGGTCCCGCTGTTGCTGGCGAACAGCTACGGCGGTGAAATGGTCTTCCGGGCCTATCTGTTCGCCCTTCCGGCCGCGGCGATGCTCGCCGCCACGGTGCTCATCCCGGCCGGGACCCCGCCGGCCGCCCCCGCTGCCGTCGGGACCGCTCCCGGCGCGGCCGCGCCCGCCCCGGCCCGGGGGCCCGGTCCGGCCCGCTGGGGCCTGACCCTGTTCTCGCTGCTGGCCCTGCTCTTCGGCCTGGTCTTCGGTTACTACGGCAAGGAGGCCATGAACCGCTTCACCCCCGGCGAGGCCGCCGCCGTGCGGTTCGTCGCGGACACGGCCCCGGCCGGCTCGCGGATCGTCTCGGTCACCGCCGACCTCCCGGGCGGCGAGGTGCGCTACGACGAACTCGGGCGCACGGCCCTGGCCTCGGGCACGCCGCAGGACCGCCTGCTGCTCGTGCGCGACCCGGCCGCCGCGGTCGGCGCCGCGCTGGCCGACCCGACCGTCACCGGACCGTCCTACCTGGTGCTGACCCAGGCGCAGGCCGCCGAGTGCCGGCTGACCGGCGTGCTGCCCGCCGACACCGTGGACCGGGTGCGGGCCGTGGCGGCGTCCTCGCCGTCGCTGCGGGTGGTCTTCGCCGACGGCGACGCCGTGGTCTACCAGTACTCCGCCCGGACCGCCGGCCCGGGCCCGACCGAGGGAGGCGGCGCGTGACGGGATCCTGGTCGCCGACGGTGCGCCGGGCGGCGCCCGCCCTGCTGGGCTGGGCGGCCGTCGCCGCCACCGCGCTGCCTGCCGGCTCCCCGCCGAGGGTCGCGCTCACGGCCGCCTTCGTCCTGGCCGGCCCCGGTGCGGCCGCCCTGTCGGGGCGTCCGACGATCGCCCGGGCCGCCGGGCCCGACCGCTGGGCCGCGGCCGTGCTGGTGCTCGCGCTGAGTCTCGCCCTGGCCTCACTGACGACGGTCGGACTGATGCTCGGCGGGGTGTTCTCGGCCCGGACGGCGCTGGTGGTCCTGGCGGCGGTGAGCACGCTGCTCGTCGTCCTGCCGCCCCGGTCGCGCTCCTTGAGATCCTCGAGCTCCTCGCGCTCCTCGCGCTCCCTCGCGTCCCGCCCGCGTTCGTCCCGCCCGCGTACGTCCCGCCCGCGTACGTCCCGCCTCCGTACGTCCCGCCTCCGTACGTCCCGCCCGCGCGGCTCCCGGTCCGGGCGGGCGGTCGGGACGACGGCCGCCGTCGCCCTGCTGGTGCTGGTCGCCGCCTGCTCGGGCTCCGGCGGCGGACGGTCGACCACGTCCGGTGCGTCCGGTGCGTCGCGAGCGGGCGGCGGTGGGTCCGGCCCGGCCGCCGCCGGGGCCGCCCTGCCCGAGGGCGCCCCGCCGCTCCCGGCCTCGGCCACCCCGTGGCACCTGGCCTTCGACGACCGCTTCACCGGCACGGGCCTCGACCGTTCGAAGTGGACCACCTGCTACGACTGGAACGACCACGGCTGCACCAACGCCGGCAACGGCGAGGACCAGTGGTACCAGCCGGGCCAGGTCAGGGCGGGCGGCGGCCTGCTGACCCTGACCGCGCAGCGCCGCACCGCGGCGGGCACCGACGGCCGGTCCCACCCGTGGGTCTCGGGCATGGTCAGCACCGGCCGCGACTCCTGGAACGCGCCGCCCCGCCACACCTTCACCTACGGCTACTTCTCCGCCGCGATCAAGGTCCCGAAGGACCCGCACGGCTTCTTCCCCGCGTTCTGGCTGATCCCGGCGGAGAGCCGCGGCACTCCGCCGGAGCTCGACATCGCGGAGTTCCCGAACACCGACCAGTACGCCCAGATGTACCTGCACTGGCGGGCGGAGGACGGCTCCGACCAGCACGTCGGTCAGAGCGCGGGCCCGGCCGACTTCTCCGCCGGCTTCCACGTCTTCGCCGTCGACTGGCAGCCCGACGCGGTGACCTGGTACGTGGACGGCACGCCCTGGTTCAAGGTCAGCGATCCCGCGCGGATCCCGGACGTGGCGATGGAACTCGTCGTCAACCTGGCCGTCGGCTACCTGGAATCGCCTCCCGCCGGGACCGACTCGGCGGCTCTCCAGGTGGAGTGGGTGCAGGTATGGCAGCACTGATCGGTACCCGCCGCCCGGGCCCCGGCCCCGCCCTCGACCGGACCGTCCCGGCCCTGCTGGTGAAGGTGGGGCGGTACCCGCAGTCGCACAGCGCGGTCGGCGCCGTCCGCTCGCTCGGCCGGCTCGGCGTCCCGGTGTACGCGATGGTCGAGGACCGGTTCACGCCTACCGCGCTCTCCCGCTACCTGGCCGGCGCCCTGGTCGCGCCCAGCACCGGGCGCGAACCCGCCGCCGAACTCGCCGCCCGCCTGGGGGAGGCCGCCCGCGAGGTCCGGCGGCGCACCGGCCGGCGGGCGGTGGCGGTGGCCACCGACGACGAGGCCGCCGTCCTGCTGGCGGAGCACGCCGCCGACTACGCGGCCGACCTCCGGTTGCCGCCGGTACCGACGGGCCTGCCCCGGCGGCTCGCCGACAAGGCGGCGCTGCACGCGCTCTGCCGGGCCACCGGCACCCCCACCCCGGACACCTGCGCCCCGGCCGACCGGGACGGACTGCTCGCCGCCGCCGACCGGCTGGGCTTCCCGCTGGTCCTGAAGAACCGCGCGCCGTTCAGCCGGCTGCTCCACCCGGCGGTCGGCCACACCACCGTGGTCCGGGACCGCGCGGAGCTGCTGGCCCGGTGCGGGCAGCACACCGGGCCGCTCGACGTGGTGGCGCAGGAGTACCTGCCGGCGGAGGGCGCCGAGGACTGGTTCACCCATCTGACCTGCGGCCCCGGTGGGGAGCCGCTGGCGGTCTTCACCGGCGTCAAGCTGCGCTCCTGGCCGCCGGGCGGCGGCGTGACCACCAGGGCCCGGGCGGTGGCCGATCCGGCGCTGGCCGAACTCGCGGCCGGTTTCTGCCGGCGGATCGGGTACTGCGGTGTCGCCGACCTCGACTGGCGGCTCGACCCGAGGGACGGCCGCCACAAGCTGGTGGACTTCAACCCCCGGACCGGCGCGCAGTTCCGGCTGTTCGAGACGGCGGACGGGGTGGACGTGGTCCGGGCGCTGCACCTGTCGCTCACCGGACGGCCCGTACCGGCCGGTGAGCAGCGGGGCCGGGGCTACGCGGTCGGCCAGCTCGACCTGCTGGCGGTGGCCTCCGCCGTCCGTCACGAGGGCCGCCCGCCGGCCGGCCTGCGACCGCGCCGGGGCACCGAACGCGCCTGGCTGTGCGCGGACGACCCGCTCCCCGCCGTCGCCGAGGCGGCCCGTTTCGGCACCCGTGCCGTCCGCTTCGCCGGCCGTCGCGCCGTGCGCACCGTCGCCCGCCGTCCGGCCTGAGGCCCGGTCCGCGCGGCCCGGTCGGGGCGGCCCGTCCGGCTCGGCCCGCCCGGCCCGGGCCCCGGCCCGCCCGGCTCAGCCCACCAGCCGGGACAGCTCGATCGAGTGCCCCGTCCGCTCCACCTTCGCCCGCAGGTACCGGACGTTGCTCTCGGACAGGTGCACACCCGTCGGCACCCGGCGCTCGACCGTGACACCCAGGGCGGCCAACTGGGCGTCCTTGTCGGGGTTGTTGCTCAGCAGCTCGATCCCGTCCACCCCGAGCGCGTCGAGCATCTGCGCGGCCGCCGTGTAGTCGCGGCCGTCCTCCGGCAGTCCGAGCGCCGTGTTGGCGTCGTACGTGTCGAGTCCGGAGTCCTGGAGCGCGTAGGCGTCGAGCTTGTTGTAGAGCCCGATACCGCGCCCCTCCTGCCGCAGGTACAGCAGGTAGCCGCCCGCGTCGGAGATCCGCTCGACCGCCTCGCGCAGCTGCGGCCCGCAGTCGCAGCGGTCGGAGCCGAACACGTCCCCGGTCAGGCACTCCGAGTGCAGCCGGACGAGCGGTGTGCCGCCCTCCGGCACGGTGCCGAGGGCCAGCGCGAGGTGCTCGGCCCCGTCCGTCAGTCCGTGGAAGGTGAACACCTCGGCCTCGGCCCGGTACTCGTCCGCGAAGGTCAGCGGAATCCGCACCCGGGACCGGACCCGGGCACCGTCGACGGGGCGCGCGCCCTGCGGGGAATTGTTCTGCTGCTGGGGCAGCTGCACCTGCGGCATGGCTGGACCTCCGTGACGGCCGGTTCTCCTGGGACTCGGCTCCCGACGGTACTAGGTAGTTCCAATTTGAACAACATCTCGGCCGGAGGTGTACGGAGGGTCGGCGCCGCGTACGAACCGAAAGCCGAGGTCGGCCGCGATCCGACAGGGGCGGACAAACGCGGGGGAGCAGTGCGAGACTGGCGCCTGCGAGCGGTCCTGAGTCGCCGCGCTGGTGTTGTTGCGCGCCGTGACGCCCTCAATGGCGAGGGGACCGCCGGCGTCTCCCCCCGGGCGGGGGAGCGCCTGTCTTTCGACCACCCCCATGGAAGGTGCTCACAAGATGCCGGCTACCCCTGTGCCCGTCGCGTCCCACCACGCCGAGGACCCCGCCCTCGAGTCGCTGCTCGCCGAGGTGCTGCGCCGCAACGCCGGCGAGCCCGAGTTCCACCAGGCCGTGCGGGAGGTGCTGGAGACGCTCGGTCCGGTGCTGGCGGCACGGCCGGAGCTGGTCGAGGCGCGGATCGTCGAGCGGATCGTGGAGCCCGAGCGGCAGGTGATGTTCCGGGTGCCGTGGACCGACGACCGGGGCCGGGTGCACGTCAACCGGGGTTTCCGGGTGGAGTTCAACAGCGCGCTCGGCCCGTACAAGGGCGGGCTGCGGTTCCACCCCTCGGTGAACCTCGGGATCGTGAAGTTCCTCGGCTTCGAGCAGATCTTCAAGAACGCGCTGACCGGCCTGGGCATCGGCGGCGGCAAGGGCGGCTCGGACTTCGACCCCAAGGGCCGTTCGGACGCCGAGATCATGCGCTTCTGCCAGTCCTTCATGACCGAGCTGTACCGCCACCTCGGCGAGCACACCGACGTCCCGGCCGGGGACATCGGCGTCGGCGGCCGGGAGATCGGCTACCTGTTCGGCCAGTACAAGCGGATCACCAACCGCTACGAGGCGGGCGTGCTGACCGGCAAGGGGATCGGCTGGGGCGGCTCCCAGGCCAGGACCGAGGCCACCGGCTACGGCTGCGTGCTGTTCACCGCCGAGATGCTGCGCGCCCGGGGCGAGGAGCTGGACGGCCTGCGGGTCGCCGTCTCCGGCTCCGGCAACGTCGCGCTGTACGCGATCGAGAAGGCCCGGCAGCTCGGCGCGACCGTGGTCACCGCCTCCGACTCCACCGGCTTCGTGGTGGACGAGAAGGGCATCGACCTCGACCTGCTGAAGGAGGTCAAGGAGGTCCGCCGCGGCCGGCTCACCGAGTACGCCGAGCGGCGCGGCAGCCACGTCAAGTACCAGGAGGGCACCGGCGTCTGGAGCGTCCCGGTGGACGTGGCGCTGCCCTGCGCGACCCAGAACGAGCTGGCCGGGCCGGACGCGCTGGCCCTGGTCCGGGGCGGGGTGCGGGCGGTCGCCGAGGGCGCCAACATGCCGACCACGCCGGAGGCGGTGCGGGTGTTCCAGGAGGCCGGGGTGGCCTTCGGGCCGGGCAAGGCCGCCAACGCCGGCGGCGTCGCGACCAGTGCGCTGGAGATGCAGCAGAACGCCTCCCGCGACGCGTGGTCCTTCGAGCGGACGGAGGAGCGGCTGGCCGCGATCATGCGCGGCATCCACGACTCCTGCCACACCACGGCGGAGAAGTACGGCCGTCCCGGGGACTACGTCCTGGGCGCCAACATCGCCGGCTTCGAGCTGGTGGCGGACGCGATGCTGGCGCAGGGCCTGATCTGACGGACCGCACCGTCGCGGGCCACCCGACCGGAGCGGGCACGGGATGTCGGGTCCGGCCGGGTGGCCGCTGCCTACGGTGAGGAGCACAGGAACGGAAGGACGGGGCGGAACGGGATGCTGGACCGGCTGAACCAGGCCATGGAGTACATCGAGGAGCACCTCGACGGGACGGTCGACGCGGGCGAGCTCGCGCGGATCGCGACCACCTCGGAGTACCACTTCCGGCGGCTGTTCTCGGCCCTGGCCGGCATGCCGCTGTCGGAGTACCTCCGGCGCCGGCGGCTGACCCTCGCGGGGGCCGAAGTGCTGGCCGGGGAGCGGACCCTGCTCGATGTCGCGGTCCGCTACGGCTACGGCTCGGGCGAGGCGTTCGCCCGGGCGTTCCGGGCGATGCACGGCGTCGGCCCGGGCGAGGCCCGGCGGAGCGGCGCGGTGCTCGTCTCCCAGCCCCGGATGTCCTTCCGGCTCGTCGTCGAAGGGAGCAGCAGCATGGAGTACCGGATCGTCGAGAAGCCGGCGTTCAGGATCGTCGGGCGCCGGGCCAGGGTGCCGTTGGTGCACGAGGGGGTCAACCCGGCCATCGCCGAGTTCGTCCGGGGGCTCGGGCCGGGCGAGGTGGAGCGGATCACGGCCCTCTCGGGGCAGGAGCCGCGCGGGATCCTCGCGGTCACCGAGTTCTTCTCGGACAGCCGGGAGCAGGGCGTGCCGCTCGACTACTACCACGCGGTGGCGGCCGGGCCGGACGCCGAGGTGCCGGACGGCCTCGACGTGCGGGAGGTCCCGACCGGCACCTGGGCGGTGTTCCGTGCGGTCGGGCCGTTCCCGCGGGCGCTCCAGGAGATGTGGCGGGACGTCTTCACCCAGTGGTTCCCGTCCAACCCGTACGAGTTCCGGCCGGGCCCGGAGATCCTGCGGGTCGCCGCCCTCGTGGAGGCGGCGGAGGCGGAGGCCGAGCTCTGGATCCCGGTGGTGCGGTCCGGTGGCTGACGGGGCGGCCCGCGGCCGGTCGGGTCGTCCCGCCGGTCCGCCCCGTTCGGCCCACCAGGACCGGACCGGCCCCGGCCCCCACCCGCATGCTGGGGCGGGGGCCGTGGAGCGGAAGGTGGAGCGGGCATGGCCAAGGCGTTCGGATTCGTCGACTACGGCGGCCCGGAGAAGCAGGAGTTCCTGGACCGGCCCGTACTGGAGCCCGGACCGGGGCAGCTGGCGGTCGCCGTCCGGGCGGCCGGGGTGAACCCGGTGGACTGGAAGGTCCGCCGGGGCCTGCTCGGCCGGGAACGCCCACTGCCCTTCGTGATGGGGTCGGAGGCGTCCGGGGTGGTGGAGCGGATCGGTCCCGGCGTCACCGGGTTCACCCCCGGCGACGAGGTGTTCGGACTGGTCGCGGCGGGCGCCTACGCCGAACAGACGCTGCTGCTGGCCGGGTCGAGCGCGCTGAAGCCGGCGAAGGTCGGCTTCGACGCGGCCGCCACCCTGCCGGTCGCGGCCGCGACCGCCGACGACGCCGTCCGCGACATCGGTCTGGGCGCCGGGCGGACCCTGCTGATCCTCGGTGTCTCCGGCGGCGTCGGCAGCGCCGCCGCGCAGATCGCCCGCAGCCGGGGGATCCGCGTCGTCGGCACGGCCGGTGACTCCAACCGTGCCCATGTCGAGTCACTGGGCGCGGTGCAGGTCCGGTACGGCGAGGGCGTCGCGGACCGGATCCGCGCGGTCGCGCCGGACGGCGTCGACGGCATCCTCGACCTGGTCGGCGGGGCGGACGCCCGGGCCGCCGCGGTGACCCTGGCCGACCGGTCCCGGCTGGTGACCACCACCGACCCGGCCACCGCCCAGGAGCTGGGCGGCCGCTACATCACCCGGTCCACCACCCCCGGAACCCTGGTCGCCCTGGCCGAACTCGTGGCCGCCGGGGAACTGGACCCGCACATCTCCGCCCGCTACCCGCTGGCGCACGCCGCCGAGGCCCTGGCACTCGTCGAATCGGGGCACGCGCGCGGCAAGCTGGTCCTCGACGTGGGCTGACGGCCGGGGCGCGGTGTCCGGCGATCACCCCTGGGCCGGACCGGCCCCGCGCCGCTCCCGGCGCCGCCCGGCCGCCGCGACCGCGGCCGCCCCCGCCGTGACCAGCACGGCCGTCAGCGGGACGACGTCGCCCACCCGGTCGTACCAGGTGGCCGCGTCCGGCGCCGTCAGCGGCAGCCGCACCACCAGCGCGCCCGTGCCGTCGGTGCCCAGCCGCGCCAGCTCGCGGCCCTGCGCGTCGAAGGCCGCCGACACCCCGGTGAGCGAGGCCTGGACGACCGGCCGACCGGTCTCGGCGGCCCGGATCGCGGCCAGCGAGACGTGTTGTTCGGGCGCCCAACTGCGCTGGAAGGTCGAGGTCGACGACTGGTAGACGAGGACCCTGGCCCCCGCCCGGGCGGCCGTCCGCGCCATGTCGGGGAACGCCGACTCGAAGCAGATCAGGGTGCCCACCGGCAGCGGGCGGCCGGACCGGTCCACGGCCGGCAACAGGTGCTGGCCGGTGCCGGGGGCCCGGTTCTCGCCCGCCGCCCGGCTGACCCCGGCCACCCAGCCGAGCACCGGCCGCAGCGGGATGTACTCGCCGAACGGCACCAGCCGGATCTTCCGGTAGCGGTCGACCACGCCGTCCGGGGACACCAGGACGGCGTCCTTGGAGATCCGCCCGTCCGACTTCCGGGCGTCCTCGCCGGCCAGCAGCTCGGCCCCGGTGGCGGCGGACAGCGCGCGCAGCCGGGCCAGCGTCGCCGGATCGCGGTCGAGGTCGGCGGTGGTGCTGGACTCGCCCCACACCACCAGGTCCACCGGGGGCCGCCCGACCAGCGCGGCGGTGGCCCGGGCACTCGCCTCGAAGCGGGCGCCCGGCTCGTCCACGATCCCCGGCTGCACCAGGGCGATCCGCACCTCGGCCGGCCCGGCACCGCCCGCCGCGGGCGCGGCCGGCGGCGCCGGGCGGAGCGCGAACAGCAGCGGCCCGGCCGCCAGCACCGCCGCCGCGAACACCGCCGCCGCCGCCCTGGGCCGCGGGTCGACGGCGGTGAGCGCCACCGCCACGGCGGTGTTGACCGCCACCACCGCAGCGCTGACCAGCCAGATCCCACCCGCCGAGGCCAGTGCCAGGACGGCGGGGTGCTGCCACTGGGTGGCACCGAGCAGCGCCCACGGACCGCCCAGCGCGTGCCAGGAGCGCGCGTACTCGGTGGTCAGCCAGACCGCCGCGACCACCACCGGCGCGAGCAGTGCCCGCCCGACCGTCAGCGTCGGCCGCAGCAGCCGCCACACCGCGACGCCCACCCCGGCCTGGAGCGCCCCGAACACCACCGCGAGCAGCGGCAGTCCGGGGCCGATGGACCGGGTCAGCCAGGACATCCCGGTCAGGATGAACCCGGCGCCGAACCACCAGCCGCGCACCGCCGCCTCACGGGCGCCCGGGGCCGCCCGCATCAGCAGCAGGCCGGGGACCAGCGCGACCCAGGCCAGCGCCGCCACCCCGGGGGCCGGGAAGGCGAGCACGGGCAGCGCCCCGGCGGCCAGTGCCGCCAGCCGGGGCCGGTACCGGGCGAGCGACCGGCCGGGGCGGGCGACGGCGGCCGCAGGGGCGGCGGGGCCGGGGGGACCGGCGGGGCCGGTGAGCAGGGGAGGGCGCGGCATGCCCCGTATTGTCCGCTTGGCGCGGCCCCGTCACCAGCCCCGTGATCACTCGAACGGAGTACCGGTCGAGGGTGGGGCGGCCTTCGCGGGTGCGTGCTGCGGCCGTCGCGGGAAGGCGCGGCGGCCTTCCCGCGAGCGCGGGTCAGCCGTCCTCGCCCTCCAGGTCCCCCTCGGTCTCCAGGAACGCGGCCCGGAGCTGCTCGATCAGCGCCGGGTCCGGCTGCTCCCACAGCCCGCGGCTCGCCGCCTCCAGCAGCCGCTCGCTGATCCCGTGCAGCGCCCACGGGTTGGCGCCGGCCAGGAACTCCCGGTTGACCGGGTCCAGCACGTACTCCTGGGTGAGCTTCTCGTACATCCAGTCCGCCACCACGCCGGTGGTGGCGTCGTACCCGAAGAGGTAGTCGACCGTGGCGGCCATCTCGAAGGCGCCCTTGTAGCCGTGCCGCCGCATCGCCTCGATCCAGCGCGGGTTGACCACCCGGGCACGGAAGACCCGGGCCGCCTCCTCGGTCAGGGTGCGGGTGCGGACGGTCTCCGGGCGGGTCGAGTCGCCGATGTAGGCGGTCGGCGCCTTGCCGGTGAGCGCGCGCACGGTGGCCACCATGCCGCCGTGGTACTGGAAGTAGTCGTCCGAGTCGGCGATGTCGTGCTCGCGGGTGTCGGTGTTCTTCGCGGCGACGGTGATCCGCTTGTAGGCGGTCTCCATCTCCTCGCGGGCCGGACGCCCGTCCAACCCGCGACCGTACGCGTAGCCGCCCCAGACGGTGTACACCTCGGCGAGGTCGGCGTCGGTGCGCCAGTCCCGGCTGTCGATCAGCTGGAGCAGTCCGGCGCCGTAGGTGCCGGGGCGGGAGCCGAAGACCCGGGTGGTGGCCTTGCGCTCGTCGCCGTGCACCGCCAGGTCCGCCTGGACGTGGGCGCGGACGAAGTTGTCCGCCTCCGCCTCCTCCTGGGCGGCGGCCAGCCGGACCGCGTCGTCCAGCAGCGCCACCACGTGCGGGAAGGCGTCCCGGAAGAAGCCCGAGATCCGCAGCGTGACGTCGATGCGCGGGCGGCCCAGCTCCGCCAGCGGGATCGCCTCCAGGCCGGTGACCCGGCGCGAGGCGTCGTCCCAGACCGGGCGGACGCCGAGCAGGGCGAAGGCCTCGGCGATGTCGTCGCCGGCGGTGCGCATCGCGCTGGTGCCCCACAGCGACAGGCCCACCGAGGACGGGTGGGTGCCCTCGTTGTCGGCCCGGTAGCGGTCGATCAGCGAGGCGGCGAGCGCCTGGCCGGTCTCCCAGGCGAGCTTGCTGGGCACGGCCTTGGGGTCGACGGAGTAGAAGTTGCGGCCGGTCGGCAGCACGTTGACCAGTCCGCGCAGCGGCGAGCCGGACGGGCCGGCCGGGACGAAGCCGCCCCGGAGCGCGTGCAGCACGGCGTCCAGCTCGTCGGTGGTCGCGGCGAGCCGGGGCACCACCTGGGTGGCGGCGAAGGCGAGCACCTCGTGCACGGCCTCCGGCAGCCCGGCGGCGACCTTCTCCACCGCCTCGGGCGCCCAGTCGGCCGCCTCCATGGCCTCGACCAGGGCCCGGGCCTGCGCCTCGGCCGCGTCGGTGGCGCCGAGGGTGGGCGCGGCCTCGTCCAGGCCGAGCGCCTCGCGCAGGCCGGGCAGGGCGCTGACGCCGCCCCAGATCTGCCGGGCGCGCAGGATGGCGAGCACGATGTTGACCCGGTCGGTGCCGGCCGGGGCCTGGCCGAGCACGTGCAGGCCGTCGCGGATCTGGGCGTCCTTGATCTCGCACAGCCAGCCGTCGACGTGCAGCAGGAAGTCGTCGAAGCCGTCGTCCTCCGGGCGCTCGTCCAGGCCGAGGTCGTGGTCCAGCTTCGCGGCCTGGATCAGGGTCCAGATCTGGGCGCGGATCGCGGGCAGCTTGGCCGGGTCCATCGCGGCGATGTTGGAGTGCTCGTCGAGCAGCTGCTCCAGGCGGGCGATGTCGCCGTAGGAGTCGGCGCGGGCCATCGGCGGGACCAGATGGTCGACCAGGGTGGCGTGGGCGCGGCGCTTGGCCTGGGTGCCCTCGCCCGGGTCGTTGACCAGGAACGGGTAGACCAGCGGCAGGTCCCCGAGGACGGCGTCCGGGCCGCACTCGGCGGACAGCGCGGCGGTCTTGCCGGGCAGCCACTCCAGGTTGCCGTGCTTGCCGAGGTGGACGACGGCGTGGGCGCCGAAGCCCCCGTCGGACTGCGCCGCGGCGATCCAGCGGTAGGCGGCCAGGTAGTGGTGGGACGGCGGGAGGTCCGGGTCGTGGTAGATCGCGACCGGGTTCTCGCCGAAGCCGCGCGGCGGCTGGATGAGCACCAGCAGGTTCCCGGAGCGGATCCCGGCCAGCACGATGTCGCCGTCGGGGTTCTGCGAGCGGTCGACGTACAGCTCGCCGGGGGCCGGGCCCCAGTGCTCCTCGACCTGCTCGCGCAGGCCCTCGGGCAGGGTCGCGTACCAGCGGCGGTAGTCGGCGGCCGGGATGCGCACCGGGTTGCGGGCGAGCTGGTCCTCGGTGAGCCAGTCCTGGTCGTAGCCGCCGGCCGCGATCAGCGCGTGGATGAGGGCGTCGCCCTCGTGGCCGTCGTCGGTGTCGTCGGTGTCCAGACCCGGTACGTCGGTGCCGATGTCCATGCCCTCCGCGCGCAGCCGCTCCAGCAGGCGCATCGCGCTGGCCGGGGTGTCCAGGCCGACGGCGTTGCCGACCCGGGCGTGCTTGGTCGGGTAGGCGGACAGCACCAGCGCGAGCCGTCGCTCGGCGGCCGGGACGTGCCGCAGCCGGGCGTGGGCGACGGCGATGCCGGCGACCCGGGCCGAGCGCTCCTCGTCGGCGGCGTAGACGGTGAGGCCGTCCTCGTCCAGCTCCTTGAAGGAGAACGGGACGGTGATCAGCCGGCCGTCGAACTCCGGCACGGCGATCTGGGTGGCGGTGTCCAGCGGGGACAGGCCGTCGTCGCTCTCCTCCCAGCGGGCGCGCGACCAGGTCAGGCAGAGCGCCTGGAGGATCGGCCGGTCCAGGGCGGCGAGCGCGCCCGCGTCCCAGGCCTCCTCGTCGCCGCCGGCCTGCGCGTCGGCCGGGCGGGTGCCGCCGGCGGCGAGCACGGTGGTGACGAGGGCGTCCGCCTCGCCGAGGGCCGCCAGCAGCTCCGGCTCGGCGCCGCGCAGCGAGGCGCAGTAGTAGGCGCGGGCCCGGGCGCCCTGGTCCTCGATCGCGCGGCAGAGGGTCTCGACGAAGGCGGTGTTGCCGCTCATGTGGTGGGCGCGGTAGTAGAGCACCGCGACGGTCGGGCCCTCGGTGGTGCGGGCGGTGCGCTCCAGCGGGCCCCAGGCCGGGGCGGAGGCGGGCGGGGCGAAGCCGTGGCCGGTGAGCAGCACGGTGTCGGAGAGGAAGGCGCCGAGCTCGGCCAGGTTGGTCGCGCCGCCGTGGGCCAGGTAGGCGTGCGCCTCGGCGGCGATGCCGGCCGGGACGGTGGACAGCTCCATCAGCTGGGCGTCGGGGGCCTGTTCGCCGGTCAGCACGATCACCGGACGGGGGCCGGCCAGCAGCGCGTCCAGGCCCTCCTGCCAGGCGCGGCGGCCGCCGAGCAGGCGGACCACGACGAGTTCGGTGCCCTCCAGCAGGTCGGGCAGCTCCTCGGCGGTGAGCCGGGCCGGGTTGCCGAGCCGGTAGCGGACCGGACCCTCGGACGCGCGGGCGCTGAGCAGGTCGGTGTCGGACGTCGACAGCAGCAGAATCATGCGAAGGCCCTCCCGGCCTCGGAACCGCCCCGAGCCGAAGGGCGCGCCGGCGTTGAAAGCGATGAGTGACAAGCGAATGACGAAGGAAGGAGCGCCGGAGCGAAGAGCGTCAACGGCGGGTCCGAGCGCCCGGAGGCGAGTGGGCGAGCCTCGGCGGGCAAGGTCAACAGCATGGGCATCGCCATGGAGCACCACGAGGGCGCGGACATGCGGCGGCGCATGGCTTCAAGCCTTCCTCGGGGTCCGCGCCCCGGGCCGGTGGAGGACGGCAGGAGTTCCTGGCTCCCGCGCTTCCCCGGAGGCCCGGTGAAGCGCGGTCACAGTGGCGGGACCGCACCGGGTTCGCACCGGTTTCCTCCCCTGCGCCGTCGCTGGCGTGCGGACGGTCCGCGGGGACCGTCCGCGAGCATCGTACGGGGTGAGGCTGACCTGGGGGAGTGCAGGTTCCGGCCGGTGCGCACGGGCTCGGAGGTGTGATCGACGGTACGGCGGCAACCCGTCGGATCCTCGGTATGCTCGCCGCCATGCCTCCCGAACCCGACGCCGTCGTGGCGGGCGCCGCCGTGCCCGACCGGGCGCGTTCGGACGCCTGCCCCGGGGCCCTTCGTCTGCATACCGCCGACGACGGGGCCCTGGCGCGGGTCCGGCTGCCCGGGGGGGTGCTGACGGCCCGTCAGGCACTGGCGCTGGCCGAGGCGGCGGAGGCGCTCGGCGACGGCCGGCCGGAGATCACCTCGCGCGGCAACGTCCAGCTGCGCGGCCTGGCTTCGGACTGCGGCGGCGAACTCGCCGAGCGGCTGCGGGCCGCCGGCCTGCTGCCCTCCGACACCCATGAACGGGTCCGCAACATCGTCGCCTCGCCCGGCCCCGGCCCCGGTCCCGCCGAGGGCTCCGCCGACGTACGGGCCTGGGCGCGCGCCCTCGACGCGGCCCTGTGCGCGAGCCCCTGGGCGACCGGCCTGTCCGGAAAGTTCCTGTTCGCCCTGGACGACGGCCGAGGGGACGTCGCCGCGCTGGACGCCGATGTGACATTGATCGCAGGTCCGGCCGGCACCGCCCTGCTGCGCCTCGGCCGGGCCGCCACCGCGCGGCCGGTGCCGGCCGGGCGGGCGGTCGAGGCGGCACTGGACGCGGCCCGGGAGTTCCTGGACGCGCAGCGCGCCGCCGGACTGCGGGCCTGGCACCTGCGCGAACTGCCCGATCTGCTGCCGCCCGGCCCGGTGCCGCTGCCGCCGTCGGCCGGGCCCCGCCTGCCGCTCGGAGCCCTGCCGGGGGGCGGGCTGCACGTGGGTCCGCGCTTCGGCGCGGCCACGGCCGGGCAGTGGCGGGCGCTGGTGGACGCCGCCGAGGGTGAGCTGCGGCTGACCCCGTGGCGCGGCGCGGTGCTGCCCGGCGCCCCGGCCGACCGGCTCCCCGCGCTCGCGGCGGCGGGCTTCCGGACGGCGGCCGGGACGGCCTGGGACGGCGCGAGCGCCTGCACCGGGCTGCCGGGCTGCGCGAAGTCGCGGTCCGACGTCCGGGCCGACGCGGCGCGGGCGCTCGACGGGAGCACGGACCTGGGCGCCGGCCCGCAGCCGGGCGCCGCCCTGCTGCCGGTGCACTGGTCTGGCTGCGAACGCCGCTGCGGCCACCCCGCCGGACGGCGGGTGGACGTGCTGGCGACCGGGGAGGGCTACCGGGTGGCGGTGACCGGCGGTCCGCAGGGGCGGGACGCCGTCCAGGGGCGGGACACCGCCGTGGAAGTGACGAACGAGCAGATGGCCGCGGCGGTCGCCGCGGCCCGGAGGACCACGTGATCGAGTACGAGAAGGACGGCGCGTCCATCTACCGCCAGTCCTTTGCCACCATCCGGGCCGAGGCCGACCTGGCCGGACTGCCCGCGGACGTCGCCCGGGTCGCGGTGCGGATGATCCACGCCTGCGGCATGGTCGACCTGGTCGAGGACCTGGTGTACTCGCCCGGCGCGGTCGCCTCCGCTCGTGCCGCCCTGCTGGCCGGGGCACCGATCCTGTGCGACGTGAACATGGTCGCCAGCGGTGTCACGCGCAAGCGGCTGCCGGCCGACAACGAGGTGATCTGCACCCTCACCGACCCGTCGGTGCCGGAGCTGGCCCGGGCGATGGGCAACACCCGCAGCGCCGCCGCGATGGAGCTGTGGCTGCCCCGGCTGGAGGGTGCGGTGGTCGCCGTCGGCAACGCGCCGACCTCGCTGTTCCGCCTGCTGGAGCTGATCGAGGCCGGCGCCCCGCGCCCGGCCGCCGTGATCGGCGTACCGGTCGGCTTCATCGGCGCGGCCGAGTCCAAGGAGGCCCTGGCGGCGCACCCGGCCGGTCTGGAGCACCTGGTGGTGCGCGGGCGGCGCGGCGGCAGCGCGATGGCCGCCGCGGCGATCAACGCGATTGCGAGCGAAGAAGAGTGACGGACCATCAGGAAGTTCCCGAGCGGCACGTCGACCGGCGGGACGTCGGCCGGCTCTACGGTGTCGGCCTCGGCCCCGGCGACCCGTCGCTGGTGACCGTCCGCGCCGCCGAACTCATCGGCAAGGCGGACGTGGTGGCGTACCACAGCGCGCGCCACGGCCGGTCGATCGCCCGCTCGATCGCCGAGCGGTACCTGACGGGCGGTCAGATCGAGGAGAAGCTGGTCTACCCGATCACGGTCGAGACCACCGACCACCCCGGCGGCTACCGGGGCGCGCTGGACGACTTCTACCAGGAGGCCGCCGAGCGCCTGGCCGCCCACCTGGACGCCGGCCGCGACGTGGTGGTGCTCGCCGAGGGGGACCCGTTCTTCTACGGCTCCTACCAGCACATGCACAAGCGCCTCGCGCACCGCTACCCGACCGAGGTGGTGCCCGGCGTGACCTCGGTCAGCGCCGCCGCGGCCCGGCTGGGCCAGCCGCTCACCGAGGCCGAGGAGACGCTCACCGTCATCCCCGGCACGCTGCCCGAGGAGGAGCTGACCGCGCGCCTGGCCGCCGCCGACTCCGCCGTCGTCATGAAGCTCGGCCGCACCTTCCCGACCGTGCGCCGCGCCCTGGAGCGGGCCGGCCGGCTGGCCGACGCCCAGTACGTCGAGCGGGCGTTCATGGACGGCGAGCGGACCGCCCCGCTGGCCTCCGTCGACCCGGACACCGTCCCCTACTTCTCGGTGGCCGTACTGCCCAGCAAGGTCGCCCCGCTGGAGGCCGCGGCCCCCGACCTGAGCGGCCCGGGCAGTGTCACCGTCGTCGGCACCGGCCCGGCCGGCCCGCTCTGGCTGACCCCCGAGGCCCGCGGCGCCCTCGCCGCCGCGACCGACCTGGTCGGCTACACCACCTACCTCGACCGGGTGCCGGAGCGGCCGGGGCAGACCCGGCACGGCTCCGACAACAAGGTGGAGTCCGAGCGCGCCGAGTTCGCCCTCGACCTGGCCCGCCGGGGCCACCGGGTCGTGGTGGTCTCCTCCGGCGACCCGGGCGTCTTCGCGATGGCCACCGCGGTGCTGGAGGTCGCCTGCGAGGAGTCCTACCGCGAGGTGCCGGTGCGGATCGTCCCCGGGATGACCGCCGCGCACGCGGCCGCCTCCCGGGCCGGTGCCCCGCTCGGCCACGACTACGCGGTGGTGTCGCTCTCCGACCGCCTCAAGCCGTGGGACGTGGTCGCGGCCCGGCTGCGCGCCGCCGCCGGGGCGGACCTCGTGCTCGCCCTCTACAACCCCGGCTCGCAGTCCCGCACCACCCAGGTCGGCCGGGCCAAGGAACTGCTGCTGGAGTACCGCGCCCCGGAGACCCCGGTGGTGATGGCCCGCGACGTCGGCGGCCCCACCGAGCGGGTCCGCACCGTCCCCCTCGGCGAACTGGACCCGGCCGAGGTCGACATGCGCACCATCCTGCTGATCGGCTCCTCCCAGACCCGGCACGTCCCCCGCGCCCCGCACCCGGACGTCACCTGGACCCCCCGCCGCTACCCGGAGGCCTGAGCGCCGCCCCGGGCCCGTCGACGGGCCCGGGGCGGCGGGGTTGCGGCCGTCATGTCCCGTCGGTCCAGTACTGCTGCAGTCTGGCCACCGCGTCCTCGCGCGACAGGGCGGCCACGGCGTCCTCGGCGAGACCGACCCGGTGGATCAGCAGGTAGACCAGATCGGCGGGGAGCGACTCCTTGGGCGGCTCGGGCTCGCCCCGGTCGGGGAGCCGGCCCAGTAGTACGCAGTCCCAGAACTCGTCCTCGACGACCTCCAGTTGATCGCGGAGGATGTGGCTCCACAGGGAGGGGCCGTAGACCGTGCGGTCCACGGGGTGCGAGATCCGGGTGCGCAGGACGCGCCCGTCGCGCAGGGTCAGTTCATAGGTGACGTGATGGGTGCCGGTCCGCCCGCGTGCGTCCCGGACCCGGTCCCAGCTCTCGGTGCGGCAGAAGCGGTCGTGGCGCTCACGGTCGGGTTGCGGTCGCGTCATCGCTCCGCTCCCACCAGCCAGGCGGCGAGCTGGTCGTCGTCGCTGAGGGACACCAGTTGGACCAACCCCCAGTGCTCCTGGTGGTTGGGTGCGGTGCGCAACCGGTCCTGCCAGTCGTCCGCGTACTCGCGCAACGCCTGCACCATCTCGGCTATGGCTTCGTCGAAGCTCGCGCCGTCGGCTGCCACCGGCAGACCGGGGATGAAGACCGACCACCCGCCGGCCTCGGGAACCACTTCGGTCTTCGACGGGCAGACCAGTGCCAGGTAGCGGCGCAGTCGTTCGACATCCACCACGGCGGCACGTCCGGAGTCGCGCCGGACGGTCGCCACCCGACCCTCCTCCGCGGCGTCGAGGAGGTCCTTCAGGTGTGCGCGCGCCTCGGTGTAGCTGTCGAAGTGGACTGCGGACATGGCTGCCTCCTCGGTGTTCCGGTCCAGCGTGCCCCCGTGCGGTGAGTACGTCAAGTACGTCGAGTACGTCGCACCGGTGTGGGGGCATTCGTACCGGCCGCAGCCGGGGCGCCGGGTGGAGCGGACGAAGCGGGCGGCGGCGTCCGCGGTGGCCGGGCGGGGAGGGGTGTCGGCGGTCGCGTGCAACCGCCGGGGCCGTGAGGGCCGTCCTCCACCGGAGAGTTCTGTCCCAGGACCGTCCCGGAACCTTCGCCGTGATGTGAAGATCTGACGCTCATACGGGGTGAGAAACGGACAAAAGTAGCGCCACGCCCGGGGTGGGTTCTGTTGCTATCTCAGCCATGAGATATCGTCTGGCGAGTGACAGGCGACTACCTCACCCGTATCGGCACCCTCATCCGTACCGCGCGTCAGCACCGCGGCTGGTCCCAGGCCCAGCTCGGCGAGGCCCTCGGCACCAGCCAGAGCGCGGTCAACCGCATCGAGCAGGGCAAGCAGAACGTCAGCCTTGAGATGATCGCCCGCATCGGCGAAGCGCTCGACAGCGAGATCGTCTCCCTCGGCTACTCCGGCCCGATGCACCTGCGGGTCGCCGGCGGCACCACCCTCTCCGGCGCGATCGACGTCCGCAGCAGCAAGAACGCCTGCGTCGCGATCCTCTGCGCCTCGCTGCTGACCACCGGCCGCACCACCCTGCGCAGCGTCGCCCGGATCGAGGAGGTCTACCGGATCCTCGAGGTGCTCAACAGCATCGGCGTCAGGAGCCGCTGGACCAACGACGGCCGCGACCTCGAACTCACCCCGCCCGCCGAGCTCGACCTGGCCGGCATGGACGTCGAGGCCGCCCGCCGCACCCGCAGCGTGCTGATGTTCCTCGGCCCGCTGATGCACCGCGCCGACACCTTCGCCATCCCCTACGCCGGCGGCTGCGACCTCGGCACCCGCACCGTGCAGCCGCACCTCACCGCGCTGCGCCGGTTCGGCCTGGAGGTCGCCACCACCGGCGGCGCCTACCACGCCTCGGTCCAGCCCGGCACGCCGATGGACCGGCCGATCGTGCTGACCGAGCGCGGGGACACCGTCACCGAGAACGCCCTGCTCGCCGCCGCCCGCCACGACGGCGTCAGCGTCATCCGCAACGCCTCGCCCAACTACATGGTCCAGGACCTCTGCTTCTTCCTGGAGAAGCTGGGCGTGCGGATCGACGGCGTCGGCACCACCACCCTCACCGTGCACGGCGTCCCCGAGATCACCTGCGACGTCGACTACACCCCGGCCGAGGACCCGGTGGAGGCGATGAGCCTGCTCGCCGCCGCCGTGGTCACCTCCTCCGAGCTGACCGTCCGCCGGGTGCCGATCGAGTTCCTGGAGATCGAGCTCGCCGTGCTGGAGGGCATGGGCCTCGACTACGACCGCACCCCGGAGTACCGCGCCCACAACGGCCGCACCCGGCTGGTCGACCTCACCGTGCGCCCCTCCAAGCTCACCGCGCCGATCGACACCATCCACCCGATGCCCTTCCCCGGCATCAACATCGACAACGTGCCGTTCTTCGCCGCCATCGCCGCGGCCGCCCACGGCACCACGATGATCCACGACTGGGTGTACGACAACCGCGCCATCTACCTCACCGAACTCACCCGCCTCGGCGCGGACATCAAGCTCCTGGACCCGCACCGGGTGCTGGTCCAGGGCCCCACCCGCTGGCGCGCCGCCGAGATGGTCTGCCCGCCCGCGCTGCGCCCCGCCGTGGTGATCCTGCTGGCGATGCTGGCCGCCAAGGGCACCTCGGTGCTCCGCAACGTCTACGTCATCAACCGGGGTTACGAGGACCTCGCCGAGCGCCTCAACTCCATCGGGGCCCAGATCGAGACCTTCCGCGACATCTGATCCGCGCCCCGGCCGCGGACCCACCGCGCCCCCGCTGCGGACCCACCGCGCAACGCCGCCGCCCGGCCCCGGAACCCCGGTGCCGGGCGGCGGCGTTCCCGGGCCCGGCTACTCGCCGGTGCGGCCGTCGAGGTGCTCGCGGAGGAGGTCGGCGTGGCCGTTGTGGCGGGCGTACTCCTCGATCATGTGGGTGAGGATCCAGCGCAGGGAGTACGAGGTCTCCTCGCCGTCGGGCGCGCGGTAGTGGCCGAGCACGTCCAGGGACGCGGCGGCGGAGACGAGTCCGCGGGCGTGCTCGCACTCGGCGCGCCAGCGGGTGAGGGCCTCCTCCGGGTCGGCCCCGTCGACCTCGAACTCGGCCTCCCGGCCGCCCCAGAAGCCGGGGTGGCCCTCGCTGTCGAGGACGTTGCGGAACCACCCGCGCTCCACCTCGGCCAGGTGGCGGGTCAGGCCGAGCAGGGAGAGCGGGGAGGGGAGCAGCGGGCGGGCGCGGAGCTGTTCGGTGCTCAGCCCGGCGCACTTCCAGGCGAAGGTGGCGCGCTGGTAGTCCAGGAAGCCGGTCAGGGTGGCGAGTTCCCCGGCGGCCAGCGGCGGTTCGGTGCGGGCGGCGTCGGCGAGTTCGTAGGCGTCGGTCATCCGGCCATCCTGGCAGCGGGGGGCGGGTCCCGCGCGGGAATTACCCGTCGGTCAGGCCCTGTTCGGCCAGGCGCTCCAGTGCCTCGGGGACGTTCGCCGCGACCGGCACCCCGGCCGGCAGCGGCGGGCGGTCCACCACGACGACGGGCAGGCCGAGTTCGCGGGCCGCGGTGAGCTTGGGGGCGGTGGCCGCGCCGCCGCTGTCCTTGGTGACCACGACGTCGATCCGGTGTTCGCGCAGCACCGCCCGCTCGCCGTCCAGGGTGAACGGGCCCCGGTCGAGCAGCACGTCGAGTGCGGCGGGCAGCGGAGGCTCGGGCGGATCGACCGAGCGGGCCACGAAGTGCAGACCGTTGAGGTGGGCGAAGGCGGCGATGCCCTGGCGGCCGCTGGTGAGCAGGACCCGCCGGCCGAGGGCGGGCAGCAGCGCGGCGGCGGCGTCCAGGGACGGGACGCGGTGCCAGTCGTCCCCCGGCACCGCCGCCCAGCCGGGACGGCGCAGCGCCAGCAGCGGGACACCGGTCGCCGCGGCGGCCGCCGCGGCGTTGCCGGACATCACCGCGGCGAACGGGTGGGTGGCGTCCACCACCGCGTCCACCCGCTCGGCCCGAAGCCAGGCGGCGAGGCCGTCGGCGCCGCCGAAGCCCCCGATCCGCACCTCGCCGGCGGGCAGCCTGGGCCGGGCCACCCGCCCGGCGAGCGAGCTGGTGACCCGGAGCCCGGTCCGGCCGTCGAGCGCGGCGGCGAGGGCGCGGGCCTCGGTGGTGCCGCCGAGGATCAGCAGGTGGCGGCGGTCGGACGGGGCCGCCAGGAGCGGTGGGGCGGGGGGTGCCATCAGGCGCCGCAGGACTTGTGCGGGCGCTCGCGGTCCGCGGAGTAGAGGTGGCTGTCGCGGAACTGCTCGGCGGCCAGGGTGCGGCCGACGATGATCACGGCGGTGCGGACCACACCGGCGGCCTTCAGCTGTCCGGCGATGTCCCCGACGGTGCCGCGCAGCACCAGCTCGTCCGGCCGGCTGGCCATCGCGACCACGGCGGCCGGGCAGTCCGCCCCGTAGTGCGGGAGCAGCTGCTCGACCACGTCGTCCACGTACCCGGCGGCCAGGTGCAGTACGAGCAGGGCGCCGCTGCGGCCGAGGGTGGCGAGGTCCTCTCCCGGCGGCATCGGGGTGGCGCGCTTGGCGATCCGGGTGAGGATCACGGTCTGGCCGACGGTCGGCACGGTCAGCTCGCGCTTCAGAGCGGCCGCCGCGGCGGCGAAGGCCGGTACGCCCGGGACCACCTCGTAGGGCACGCCGGCCGCGTCGAGGCGGCGCATCTGCTCGGCGACGGCGCTGAACACCGACGGGTCGCCGGAGTGCAGCCGGGCGACGTCCTGCCCGGCGGCGTGGGCGCGGACCATCTCCTCGACGATCACGTCCAGGGTGAGGTCGGCGGTGTCGACCAGCCGGGCGCCGGGCGGGCACTCGGCGAGCAGTTCGCGCGGCACCAGGCTGCCGGCGTAGAGGCAGACCTCGGCGCGGGCCAGGATCCGCTGGCCGCGCAGGGTGATCAGGTCGGCGGCGCCGGGGCCGGCCCCGACGAAGTGGACGGTCACGAGGCGTTCTCCCGGGAGGTGAGGGTGTCGGCGGCGGGCTTGACGGCGGACCACTGGGTGACCGGCATCGCCTGGCGCCAGCCGGTGAAGCCGCCGACCGGGACGGCGTGCGCCACGGCGAGCCGCAGCAGCTCGCCGCCGTGCCGCCGGTACCAGGTGGTGAGCAGCGCCTCCGACTCCAGGGTCACCGTGTTGGCGACCAGTCGGCCGCCGGGCGGCAGCGCGGCCCAGCAGGTGTCGAGCAGACCGGGCGCGGTGAGGCCGCCGCCGACGAACACCGCGTCCGGGGCGGGCAGTCCGGCGAGCGCGTCCGGGGCGGGGCCGGTGACCACGCGCAGCCGGGGCACGCCCAGGGCGGCGGCGTTGCGGACGATCCGCTCGGCCCGCACCGGGTCGCGTTCGACCGTGACGGCCCGGTTGTCGCGGTGGGCGCGCAGCCACTCGATCGCGATCGAGCCCGAGCCGCCGCCGACGTCCCAGAGCAGTTCGCCGGGGACGGGGGCCAGGGTGGCGAGCGTGGCGGCGCGCACGTGCCGCTTGGTCAGCTGGCCGTCGCTCTCGTACGCGTCGTCGGGCAGGCCGGGGACGACCGGGGTGCGGGGGCCGTCGGCGCCGAGTTCGACGGCGACCAGGTTGAGCGGGTCGCCGGGCGGGTGCGGCCAGCCGTCGGCGGGGCCGTCCAGCTGCCGTTCGCCGGGCCCGCCGAGCTGTTCGAGGACCCGCAGCCGGGCCGAGCCGTAGCCGTGCGCGGCGAGCAGCGCGGCGACGGCGGCGGGGGTGGCGGAACCGGCGCTGAGCACCAGCAGCCGACGGCCGGGGTTGAGGGCGAGCCGCAGCGTGTCGAGGGGCCGGCCGACCAGGCTGACCACCTCGGTGGCCTCCAGCGGCCAGCCGAGCCGGGCGCAGGCGTGGGCGACCGAGGAGGGGTGCGGCAGGATCCGCAGCCGTTCGGGGCCGACGGTCTCGGCGAGGGTGCGGCCGATGCCGAAGAACATCGGGTCGCCGCTGGCCAGCACGACCGGCCTGCGGTCCGCGTACCGGGCGAGCAGGCCGGGGACGGCCGGGCGCAGCGGGGACGGCCAGGGCACCCGTTCGGCTCCGACCTCGTCGGCGGGCAGCAGGTCCAGCTGCCGGGGGCCGCCGATCACGGCCCCGGCGGCCCGCAGGGCGGCGCGCGCGGTGGCGGCCAGTCCGGGCCAGCCGTCGGCCCCGATCCCGACGACGGTGATCGGGGGTGGCTGCTGGGACACCGGGGGGCTCCTCGGGGCGGGGTCGTCGACGCGGGGTGTGGGCAGCCTACCTGGCGGTATTCGCCCCGGGTGCGGCCAGGGTGCGGCCCCGGACGCCCGGGCATAGCGTCGTCCGGGGGCCGTGGCATGCGCCGCCCGCCCGGGGGCAGTCGAGTACGCCGGGGGGCACTCCAGCACGCAAGGCTCCAGTACGCAAGGGAGGACACCATGTCCGACTCAGCGGTCCCGCGCACGACCTCCAACGCCGGGATCCCGGTTCCGAGCGACGAGCACTCGCTCACCGTGGGACGGGACGGCCCGATCCTGCTCCACGACCACTACCTGATCGAGAAGATGGCGCAGTTCAACCGGGAGCGGGTGCCCGAACGGGTGGTGCACGCCAAGGGCGCCGGGGCCTACGGCTCCTTCGAGACGACGGAGGACGTGAGCCGCTGGACCAAGGCGCTGCTGTTCCAGCCGGGGAAGCGGACCGAGGTGCTGGCGCGGTTCTCGACGGTCGCGGGCGAGCAGGGCAGTCCGGACACCTGGCGGGACCCGCGCGGGTTCGCGCTGAAGTTCTACACCGAGGACGGCAACTACGACCTGGTCGGCAACAACACGCCGGTCTTCTTCGTCCGCGACACGATCAAGTTCCAGGACTTCATCCGCTCGCAGAAGCGCCGTACCGACAACGGCCTGCGCGACCACGACATGCAGTGGGACTTCTGGACGCTGTCGCCGGAGTCCGCCCACATGGTGACCTGGCTGATGGGGGACCGGGGCATCCCGAAGTCCTACCGGCACATGAACGGCTACGGCTCGCACACCTACCTGTGGATCAACGCGGACGGTGCGCGGTTCTGGGTGAAGTACCACTTCAGGACGGACCAGGGCGTCGACTTCCTGACCCAGGACGAGGCCGACCGGCTGGCGGGCACCGACCCCGACCTGCACCGCCAGGACCTCTGGCAGGCCGTCGACGGCGGCACCCCGCCGTCGTGGACGCTGTACGTGCAGGTCATGCCCTTCGACGAGGCGCCGGGCTACCGGTTCAACCCCTTCGACCTGACCAAGGTCTGGCCGCACGGCGACTACCCGCTGATCCCGGTCGGGAAGCTGACGCTGGACCGCAACCCCGAGGACTACTTCGTCCACATCGAACAGGCCGCCTTCGAGCCCGCCAACCTGGTGCCGGGCATCAGCGTCTCGCCGGACAAGATGCTGCTCGGCCGGATCTTCTCGTACCCCGACACCCACCGGTACCGGATCGGGCCCAACTACGCCCAGCTGCCGCCGAACCGGCCGCACGTCCCGGTGCACTCCTACGCCAAGGACGGGCCGATGCGCTTCGACCCGTCGCGGGCGGCGGCGCCCTACGCGCCCAACTCCTACGGCGGGCCGGCGGCGGACCCGAGGGCCTACGACGACCCGGCGGCGGGGTGGCAGAGCTCCGGCGGGATGGTGCGGGAGGCGTACTCGCCGCACGCCGAGGACGACGACTGGGGCCAGGCGGGCACCCTGGTGCGGCAGGTGCTGGACGACGGGCAGCGGGACCGGCTGGTCGCCAACATCGTCGGGCACCTCGGAGCCGGGGTGAGCGACCCGGTGCTCCGGCGGGCACTGGAGTACTGGCGCAACGTCGACCGGGCGCTCGGCGACCGGGTCGCCCGGGGGCTCGCCGGGGACTGAGGGTCCGGGCCGGTGCCGTCCCCGGCCGTCGGCGCTCAGCCGCGCCGCCGCCAGTCGCCGGAGGCGATCAGCGCCGGGTGCGCGCGCAGCCGGGCGCCGACGGCCGCCCCGGCCAGGTACACCCAGGCCGGGGCGGTGCCGCCGTCCTCGGTGCGGACGGTCAGCCGCTCGCGGACGTACTCGCCGCCGCCGTCCGGACGGCAGTCCTCCAGCCGGTCCAGCGCCGCGAGCGCCTCCGGGTACGCGGCGGGGCGGATCGTCACCAGCTCGCCGAGGATCCGCCGGCCGGGCTCGGCGTCCGGCACGGCGTACGGGAACCCGGGGCCGGCGTGCAGCGCCGCGCCGGGCAGGACCGCCGGCCGTACCGAGGCGCAGCGGCCGGCCAGGAACACCGCGTGGTTGCGCTCCCCGGTGAGCAGGGTGCCGTAGACGAAGAAGGGGAGGGCGGGCGGCACGGGGACTCCTCGAGGACGGGGCGGGGCGGGACCGGACGGGGCGGGACGGGGACCGCACGGCCGGGGTCGGGACGCGGACCGGTGTTCGATGGTGACCGCCTGGTGATACCCACTGGCGCGCGGGGTGGCCGATGCGGTGTCATGTCGGGTACATCTGCCAGCACCGTCCCAGGGGGACACCCATGACAGTTCCCGCCGAACGCCGGTCGGCCGGGTCCGCGGCCGCCCGCCCGGCCCTCGCCGACGCCCCCGTCGACGCCCTCGCGAAAGGCCCCGGCGGCACCGGCGGCACCGGTGGCACCGCCGAGACCGACGGGGCTCCGGCCGGGCGGCTCGGCGCCGGGGTGTGGACGGCGCTGGTGGTGGTCTACGTGGTGTGGGGCTCGACGTATCTGGCGATCCGGATCGCGGTGGAGACCATGCCGTCCTTCCTCTCCGCCGCCGCCCGCTTCCTGACCGCCGGTCTGCTGCTCGCCGGCTTCGTCGCCGTCCGCCACGGCCGGGACGGACTCCGGGTGGACCTGCGGCAGCTGGGCTCCGCGGTCCTGGTCGGACTGCTGCTGCTGACCGGCGGCAACGGACTCGTGGTGCTCGGCGAGACCTCCGTCCCGTCCGGCCTGGCCGCGCTGCTGGTCGCCGCCGTGCCGCTCTGGATGGTGCTGCTGATGGCCGCCGGGGGCGAGCGGCCCAAGCGCGCCGAACTGGCCGGAGTGCTGCTCGGACTGGTGGGCCTGGCCGTGCTCTCCGCCCCCGCGATCGGCGGGTCGGTAGCCCCCGCCGGGGTGGTGGCGATCATCTGCGCCACCCTCACCTGGGCGTTCGGCTCCTTCGCCGGCAAGCGGATCCGGATGCCTGGGAACGTCCTCGCGTCCAGCGCCTACCAGATGCTCGCCGGGGGGCTCGGCAATCTGCTGATCGGCCTGGCCCGGGGGGAGGAACGCGGTCTGCGCCCCGGCGACGTGTCCACCCGGTCCTGGCTGGCGCTGGCCTTCCTGGTGGTGTTCGGTTCGCTGGTCGCCTTCACCGCGTACGCCTGGCTGCTGCGTTCGGCCCCGCTGACGCTGGTGGCCACCTACGCGTACGTGAATCCGGTGGTGGCCGTGCTCCTGGGGTGGCTGGTGCTGGCCGAGCCGCTGACCGGCCCCACCCTGGTGGGCGGGGCCGTCGTGGTCGCCGGCGTGTGTCTGGTGGTGAGCGGCAGCCGGGGGTCGGGACGGCCCTCGGCCCGGCGGTCCACCCGGAAGGCCGCCCGGGACGTGGTCCGGTAGTCCGGCCCGGCACCGGCCCGGCACCGGCTCAGCCGCACCAGGTGGCCAGCAGGGTGCTCAGGGTCACCCCCGGGCCGAGGCCCAGCAGCAGGCCGCGGGCGCCGGCCGGCGGAGGCGTGCGATGGGTGCGGGCGAGGACGGAGAACACGGTGGCCCCGCCCAGGTTGCCCTCCTCGGTGAGGACGTCCCGCGAGTGCCGCAGGAACGCGGCGTCCTGGTCGAGCAGTGTCCCGAGCCGGTCCAGGATGGCCGGGCCGCCCGGGTGCAGCACGCCGAAGTCCAGCTCCCGTCCGCCGTGCCGGTCCAGCCAGTCGAGCAGCGCCGGGCCCAGGTCGGTGACCGAGCGGAGCGAGGCCCGGGTGGAGGCGAAGTGGTCGCCCCGGTGGTCCGTCAGCTTGCGGTAGCGGTCGGTGGTGTGCGGGATGGTGTACTCGAAGCAGTGGTCCAGCCCGAGCCCGGGCGTGCGCTGCTCGGCCGTGACCACGGCGGCCGCCGCCGCGTCGCCCCAGAGGCCCTTGTAGATCTGGTCCTCCACCGAGGTGCGGCTGTTCTGGTAGAGCGAGGAGAGCGACTCGGCGGCGACCACCAGCACCACGGCGGCCGGGTTCCAGGCCAGGAAGCGACGGGCCGTGAGCAGGACGTGGGCGCCGCCCGCGCAGGCCAGCTGGCTCATCGGCAGCCGGCTGATGTCGGGGCGCAGGCCCAGGTTCTGCTGGAGGTGGACGTCCAGACCGGGCACGGCGTCGCCGGTCGCGCTGGACACGATCACGCAGTCCACCTGCTCGGGCCGGACGCCCGCCGTCAGCATCGCCTCGGTGGCGGCCTGTTCGGCGGCGGCCAGCAGGTCGCCGAAGGTCGTGGTCTTGCGTTCGGCGGCGGTCCGCCCGGGGGAGGAGACCAGCTCGTACGGCCGGAAGTAGCGGCGGGTGCCGGGCAGGTTGCCGAGCGCCAGCCGGACGGTCTGGGCCTGCCGGGCCGGGTAGTCGGGGTTGCGGTCGAGGATGTCCTCCCGGATCCGCTCGGCCGTCACGGTGTGGGTCCCGAGGGCGAGGGCCGGGCGGGCGACGAAGGCGGGGACGGACCGGGTGGTGGGGGGAGCGGGGGTGGGGGCCGTGCTGGGCATGCGGATGGTTCCTTGCGGCTGTGCGCGCCGCGTCCGGCCGGACGCGACGGCCGGTCCGGGCGGTCCTGGCGCGCGGCCCGACGGTGCGGCGTCCGGCCGGCCGGGGGCGGCCGGGACGCACCGACCCGTCGTGACAGCGTCCGGCCCCGTCCGGGCGCCGGCACCGCCACGCTACCCGCCGGACCGCCCCGCCGCCGTGCCCGCCCCTGCTCCCGCTGTCGGCCGGGAGACCGCCGGTCACCTGCGCGGATCCCCGGACCGCAGGAGCCGACGGGCTCCCGCGGGGCGGCGCGCGGGGCTCCCGCCGGGCGGGCCGGACGGCGTCCCGCGGTCCGGTTCGGACGGGTCCCCGTCAGACCGCGTACGGAGGACGCCCGGCCCACCAGTGTCCGGGGGCCTCGGCCTCGCGGCTGGTCCAGAACTCGATGATGCCGCCGACGAACTCCTCGGCCGAGAGCACGCCGTCGCCGTCCACGTCCAGCCGGCGGAACGCCTCGTCGGCGTCGTCGCGGGAGAGGGCGGAGAAGTGCCCGCGCTGGAAGACGAAGAACTCGCCCGCGTCCACCGTTCCGCTGCCGTCCACGTCGGCGATCGCGAGGAAGGCCTCGGCCAGCGCGCCGAGCACGGTCCGCGCGGCCACCGGGTCGTCGGCCAGCGAGCGGGTCGAGGCGACGAACTGCGCGCGGCCGATCGAGGTGGTGCCGACCGGCAGGTGGGAGACGTGCAGGTCGCGCCAGATCGCCAGGTAGGCGTCGACGATGCGCTCCTCGGTGCACGAACCCTCCGCGTGCCCCAGCGAACGGGCCACCGCCCGGCCCATCAGCACGTGGTCGTGCTCGGTCAGCAGGCCGTCCCCGTCGGCGTCGAGGTGGTCGAAGCCGTGGTTGATCCTGGCGAGCAGCTTTTCCTCGGACACGTTTCTCCCGGATCGAGCAGATGTCCCGTCGGACCGCCGCAGCGGTCGTTCGCTGCACGCTAACGCGCCCGGTACCGGCCGCGCAGGCGAAGACCCGAACTGTCGGCCGGTCGTGCGCGCCGCCGCGGGCGGCGGGCCCCGGGAGCGTGGTCCGCTCAGCGCGCGGCGGCCAGCAGCTCCCGGGTGTACTCGGTGTGCGGCGCGGCGAACAGGCGGTCGCGGTCCGCGGATTCGACCAGCCGGCCGCGGTGCATCACCGCCACCCGGTCGCAGAAGTGGCGGACCACCGCGAGGTCGTGCGAGACGAACAGGAAGGCGACGCCGAGCTGTTCGCGCAGTTCCATGAGCAGATTGAGGACCTGCGCCTGGACCGACACGTCCAGTGCGGACACCGGCTCGTCGGCGATGATCAGCCGGGGTTCGGCCGCGAGCGCGCGGGCGATCCCGATCCGCTGGCGCTGGCCGCCGGAGAACTCGTGCGGATAGCGGTCCAGCCGGTCGGCCGGCAGCCCGACCCGCTCCAGCAGTTCGGCGGACCGCCGTCGCCGTTCGTCGGGGCCGAGCGCGGTGTGCAGCCGCAGCGGGGTCTCCAGGGTCTGCGCGACGGTGCGGCGCGGGTTGAGCGAGGCGTACGGGTCCTGGAAGACCAGCTGGACCTCCTTGGCGAGCCGCCGCCGCAGCGCCCGGTCCGGCCGGCCGGCGTCCTGGCCGTCGTACCGGACGGTGCCGGCGGTGGCGGGCTGGAGACCGGCCAGCACCCGCGCGGTGGTGGACTTCCCGGATCCGGACTCGCCGACCAGGCCGAGCGTCTCGCCGGGCGCGATGCGCAGGCCGAGCCCCTCGACGGCCCGCACCGGCTCGGACCGCGTCCCGGGGAAGCGGCGGCGGCCGGGGAAGTGCACCGAGAGGTCCTCGATCTCGACCAGCCACCGCCCGCCGGTGGCCGAGGCGGACCCGGACGCCGCCGGACCGGGGCGGTCGGTCGGCCGGGGCGCCGGCGAGGGGTCGTCGACGGTCGGCAGCGGTGTCCCCGGCACCGATTCCAGCGTCAGCGCGGCGCCGACCAGGGCCCTGGTGTACGGCTCCCGGGGTGCAGCCAGCAGCTCCGCGGTGGGCGCGGTCTCCACCTCCCGGCCGCCGCGCAGCACGAGGGTGCGGTCGGTGCTGCCCGCGACCACCCCGAGGTCGTGGCTGACCAGCAGCACGGCGGTGCCGTGCTCGCGCTGCAACTCGCCCAGCAGGTCGAGCACCTGGCCCTGGACGCGGGCGTCGAGCGCGGTGGTGGGCTCGTCGGCGATCAGCACGTCGGGATTGTTCAGCAGGGCCATCGCGATCATCACCCGCTGCCGCATGCCGCCGGAGAAGCGGTGCGGGTGGTCGGCCGTCCGGGCGGCCGGGATGCCCACCCGGTCGAGCATGGCGGCGGCGGCCCGGCCGGCCTCCGCCCGGCCCGCGCGGGGGTGGTGCAGCCGGTACATCTCGGCGAGCTGCGCGCCGACGGTGTGGAAGGGGCTGAGCGAGGTCAGCGCGTCCTGGAAGACCAGGGCCACCCGCCCGCCGCGCACCTGTCGCAGCACCCGCTCCCCGGCGCCGACCAGCTCCTGCCCGTCCAGCCGGACCGAGCCGGTGACCGTGGTGGTGCGCGGGTCGTGCAGGCCCAGCACGGCGAGCCCGGTGGCGGACTTGCCGGAGCCGGACTCGCCGACCAGGCCGAGGACCTCGCCCCGGGCGAGGTCGAAGGACAGGCCCCGCACGGCGTGCACGGGTGCGCCGCCGCGCGGGTCGGCGAAGCTGACGGAGAGGTCGCGGACGCTGAGCACCGGCGGCCCGGCGGCGGGCACCGGCGGGGCAGTCGGCGCGGCGGTGGGCGCGGCGGTGGGCGCGGTCGCGGAGGAGGTCATCGGGAGGGCTCCAGGCGGGAGGCGGCGGGTGGTTCAGCCGAGGCGGATGCGCGGATCGAGCCAGGCGATCACCAGATCGGCCAGCGCGACGAACAGCACGACGAAGCAGGCGGCGAGCAGCACCGCGCCGACCACGGCCGGCAGGTCCTGCCCCTCGACGGCCTCGGTGGCGAACCGGCCGACGCCGTTCAGCCCGAACACCGTCTCGGTGATCACCGCGCCGCCGAGCAGCGCGCCGGCCTCCAGGCCGAGCAGCTGCACCAGCGGTCCGGCGGCGCCGCGCGCGGTGTACTTGAGGTGCGCCCGGAGGCGGCCGAGGCCCTTGCCGCGGGCGGTGCGCACGTACTCCTCGTCCATCGTCTCCAGCAGCTGCGAGCGCGAGAGCCGGGCGAACACGGCCGAGTTGACGAAGCCGAGGACGATCCACGGGAGCAGCATGCCGCCCGCCCAGGCGGCGGGGTCGGTGGCCGGCGGGGTGTAGGAGGGCAGCGGCAGCAGTCCGGTGGTGTAGACCAGGCCCCACTGGGCGACATAGCCGAGGAAGTAGATCTGCACGCTGGCGCCGACCAGGGTGAAGCCGGAGAGCAGCCGGTCCGTCCGGGTGCCGTGCCGCAGCGCGGCGACGAAGCCGCTGCCGAGCCCGAACACCACCAGGACGGCCAGCGCGCCCGCGGCCAGCGAGAGGGTCACCGGCAGGTGGTCGACCAGGGCCTCGGTGACCGGCTGGTGCAGCCGGTAGGAGTAGCCGAGGCAGGGCGCGTCGCAGTGCAGGGTGGAGCCGTCGACGTCCTGGACGTCGCGGCCGGCCACGATCCCGGTCAGGTAGTCGGTGTACTGGGTGAGCAGCGGCTGGTCCAGGCCCATGCTCGCGCGGACCGCCGCGACCTGACCGGTGTCGCAGCGCGGGCCGCAGGCGGCGCGGGCGGGGTCGGCGGGGGCGGCGTAGAAGAGGGCGAAGGCGGCGGCGGAGACCGCGGCCAGGACGGCGAGCGCCTGGAGGATCCGCCGCAGGGCGAAGGAGAGCATGGTGGCCGGTCCGGGGTCGGTGGGCGTCGGGGCGGCGGTCCCGCCGCGCGCCGCGCGGGGCGGGCGGCGGGACCACCGGGGAGTGCGGGGTGTCAGGCCTTCAGGTAGAGCCAGGCGAGGCCGACGGACCCGTAGATCGGGTGGACGAACGCGCCGCCGACGTTGGAGCCGCGCAGCTGGTTGACGTTCGGGTAGGCGAACGGCAGCACCGGCTGGTCCTTCATCACCGTCTGCTCCAGCGCGTACAGCTCCTTGGCCTTGGCCCGGGGCTCGCCGATCCCGTTGATCCGGTCGATCTCCTTGTCCACCGCGCCGTTGCGGTAGCGGGCGGAGTTGAGGTCGCTGTTGGCGCGTCCGTCGAAGGAGAACGGGATCAGGGTGGAGGGCGTCGGCCAGTCGACCGAGCTGGTCTCCTCCCACAGGTCGTAGGGGGAGTCGGCGCGGTGCGCCTCGTCCAGCAGGGCCTTGGGGTCGACCGGCTTCGGCACCAGGGTGATGCCGGCCTTGGCGAAGCCGTCGACCAGCACCTGCGCGACCCGCTGGCCGTTCGGGGTACTGGCGTACGCGTAGGTGAGCGGGGCGGGCGGCTGCGCGGCCTTGGCCAGTACGGCCTTCGCGGCGTCCGGGTCGCCCTCCGGCCTGGCCGGGTTCAGGTCGTACTTCTGCCAGTCGACCAGGGCGGGCGAGCTGAGGGTGCTGGCGAGCTCGCCGGCCCGGCTGCCGCCGAGGACCTGGCGGGCCTGCTGGCGCGGGTAGGCGAGGTTGAGGGCCTTGCGGACCTCGGGGTCGGTCACCCGCTCGTTGTTGACCATGAGGTAGGTGACGAAGGCACCCTGCCGTCCGGAGACGACGAGGTCCTTGGCCTTCGGGTCGGTGTCGACGGTCTGGTACAGCTCGGGGGAGAGCTGGGTGGCCACCGTGGTGGCGTCCGCGCCGCCGTCCCGCCCGGAGAGGATCTCCTGGTTGATGTTGAGCGCCTCCTTCCCGAAGGTGAAGACGAACTTCTCCGGGTACTGGCTGCGGACCGGGTCGGTCTCCGCCTTCCAGTGCGGGTTGCGCTCCAGCACCAGCCGGGTGTTCTGGACGTGCTCGACGATCCGGTACGGGCCGGTGGCGAACGGCAGCCGGTCGTAGTCGGTGCCGGTGTCCTTGTCCTTGCGCACCGGCGAGGAGGAGGACTGCGCGGCCATGTACGGCACGTCGGCCTGCGGCTGCGGGAAGTGGAACACCAGGGTGCGGTCGTCCGGCGTCGCGATCGCGTCGAGCTCGCCGTCCTGCGGGCCGGCGTACTTCTTGCGGGCGTCCTCGTAGCTGGCCTCGCCGGTCAGCCACTGCGGCCAGTACGGCGGGCCGACCTCGTAGCCCTTGCCGAACGAGCGCTCGATGCCGTACTTGACCTGCTGGGAGGTGATCGGCTGGCCGTCCTCCCAGGTCACGCCCTCCTTCAGCCGGTAGGTCCAGGTGCGGCCGTCGTCGCTGGCGGTGCCGGTGTCGGTGGCGAGGTCGCCGACCAGCCTGGCCCTGCCGTCGACCACCTGGTACTGGGTCAGCTGGCGGCCCCACAGCAGCGAGGTGTTGTAGGCGGCGCCCGCGTACACCTTCTGCGGGTCGAGGTGGCGGAAGTCGGTGGTGTTGTAGACGTTCACCGTGCCGCCCGCGCGGGCACCGGGGACGGCGGGGGCCGGTCCGGCGCTCTCCTTCTCGGTGCCGAGCGCGGCGGTCAGCGGCGAGGCGTCCCCGGCCGCGGCACCGGGGCCGGCCGAGGTGGTGCTGCCCGCGCCGGCCGAGCAGGACGTCGCCAGCAGGGCGGTCGCGACGACGGCGAGGGACGGTCTGATCCAGCGCATGGCGAATCTCTCCTTGCCCCGGGGTCTCCGGGGCGGTCGGGTGAACTGTCGGGTGAACAGCGGAAGGAAGGCGGTCGGTCGGACCGCGGCCGGCGACGGCCTCAGCGGGCGGCCCGCGGGTCCAGGGCGTCCCGGACGGCGTCGCCGAGCAGGTTGAAGGCGAGCACGAAGAGCAGCAGCGCGACGCCGGGGAAGAACATGTACGTCGGGTCGGCCCGGAACACCTCGGAGCCGCGGGAGATCATCCGGCCCCAGTCCGGGACCGGCTCGTTGATGCCCACGCCGAGGAAGGACAGCACCGCCTCCGAGGCGACGAACGCCGGCACCGCCATGGTGGCGTGCACCAGCAGCTGCGCCCGGACGTTCGGCAGGAGTTCCCGGACGACGATGTGGAATCCACCGGCGCCCATTGCCCGCGCGGACTGCACGAAATCCCTTTCCCGGAGCGACCGGACGCTGGCCCGCAGGGAAAGGGCGAGCGGAATCCAGCCGAACGCGGAGAACACCAGCACCAGCACCAGGAACTGCATCCACTCCGGCTCCGCGGCGCCCGGGTCGACCAGCCGGGACTGGATCACCGGGCTGAGCGCGAGCAGCAGCAGCAGGGTCGGGAACGCGAGCAGGACGTTGGAGAGGAAGCCGAACACCCGGTCGGTGATCCCGCCCAGGCAGCCCACCGCGACCCCGGCCAGCACCCCGAGAGCGGTGGTGACGGCGGCCGAGGCGAAGGCGATCAGCAGCGAGGTGCGGATGCCGTAGAGCAGCTGGGTGAACACGTCACGGCCCAGGCCGGGCTCCAGGCCGAACCAGAACTCCCCGGAGATGCCGCCGTTCGGCGCGATCGGCAGGCCGCCGTCGCTGAGCAGGCCGGGGACGTTCTGGCCGTAGTGCTCGGTGGGGTTCCTGCCGTACAGCGCGGCGATCAGCGGGGCCGCCAGGGCGAGCAGCAGGAAGAGCACCACCACGCCGAGCGCGACGGCCCCGGTGCGGTCGCGGCAGATCCGCCGCAGCAGCCCCGGCGGGGCGGGCCGCGCGGGCGGCGCGTCCGGTACGGCGACGTGTTCGACCACTGCCATGACAGGCGTACTCCCCGAATTCCGTGCCGCCCCATGGGTGGAGGTGCACCGGCGTACATTTACGGACGCCTTCCCGGGGGTTTCCCGGGGGCGTCGCCGAACGCCATCAGATCGGACACCCAGGATCTTTCGCAAATCATTCCGAAGGCATCCGGAAAGTGCTTCCCGGCCTTTGTTTCGGGAATTGTGACGGCTTCATTCCGCCGCAATACGGCCGTAGCAGAAGAACGGGCACAAGCGGACAAAAGGTATGTCATGTCCGCCGCTGTCCCGCATTCTGAGATCTCCGCCACAGGCCGTCCGGCGTTGGTACGATTCCGGCGGGCCGCGACTGGCGCGCACGGATGGAATCGACCATCGGGAAGCGGCCCCGTGCCGAATCACGAGCAGTTGCCGAGCGCCTGGGCCCCCGACCTCCCCCTCAGGAGACCGCCATGGCCCCGCAGCCGCACACGGCCGCCACCCCCGCCGCCAACACCGCCTTCCGCTCCGCCCTCGACGTGGTCCGCGAGGTCGAACCCCGGATCGCCGCCGCCATCGGTCAGGAGATCGACGACCAGCGCGCCTCGCTCAAGCTCATCGCCAGCGAGAACTACGCCTCCCCGGCCGTCCTGCTCACCATGGGCAACTGGCTCAGCGACAAGTACGCCGAGGGCACCGCCGGCCGCCGCTTCTACGCCGGCTGCCGCAACGTCGACACCGTTGAGACCGTCGCCGCCGAGCACGCCCGCGCCCTGTTCGGCGCCGACCACGCCTACGTCCAGCCGCACTCCGGCATCGACGCCAACCTGACCGCGTTCTGGGCCGTCCTCTCCCAGCGGGTCGAGAGCCCCGCCCTGGAACGTGCCCAGGTCCGCAACGTCAACGACCTCACCGAGGAGGACTGGGCCGAACTGCGCCGGGAGCTCGGCAACCAGCGCATGCTCGGCATGTCCCTGGACACCGGCGGCCACCTCACCCACGGCTTCCGCCCCAACATCTCCGGCAAGATGTTCGACCAGCGCAGCTACGGCACCGACCCGGCCACCGGCCTGATCGACTACGACGCGCTGCGCGCCACCGCCCGGGAGTTCCGCCCGCTGATCCTGGTGGCCGGCTACTCCGCCTACCCGCGCCGGGTCGACTTCCGCCGGATGCGCGAGATCGCCGACGAGGTCGGCGCCACCCTGATGGTCGACATGGCCCACTTCGCCGGCCTGGTCGCCGGCAAGGTGTTCACCGGCGACGAGGACCCGGTGGCCCACGCCCACATCGTCACCACCACCACCCACAAGTCGCTGCGCGGCCCGCGCGGCGGCATGGTGCTCTGCGTCGAGGAGCTCGCCGAGCACGTCGACCGGGGCTGCCCGTTGGTGCTCGGCGGCCCGCTCTCGCACGTCATGGCCGCCAAGGCGGTCGCCTTCGCCGAGGCCCGTCGCCCCGAGTTCCAGGACTACGCCCAGCGGGTCGTCGACAACGCGCGGGCCCTCGCCGAGGGGCTGCTGCGCCGCGGCGGCACCCTGGTCACCGGCGGCACCGACAACCACCTCGTGCTCGTCGACGTCTCCGGCCACGGCCTGACCGGCCGCCAGGCCGAGGCCGCGCTGCTGGACGCCGGCATCGTCACCAACCGCAACTCCGTGCCGGGCGACCCGAACGGAGCCTGGTACACCTCGGGGGTGCGGATCGGCACCCCGGCGCTCACCACCCGGGGCCTCGGCACCGCCGAGATGGACGAGATCGCCGGGCTGATCGACACCGTGCTGCGCGCCACCACCCCGGCCACCACGGCCGCAGGCGCGCCCTCCAGGGCCCAGTACGTGCTGGACCCGGCGGTCGCCGAGGGCGTCGCGAAGCGCGCCGCCGACCTGCTCGCGGGCTTCCCGCTCTACCCGGGTGTCGACCTGGCCTGATCCGCCGCCCGCCGGCCCGGCCGGGGCAGTCGCCCCCGGCCGGGCCGGTTCGGTGATGCGCCCGCCTCCGGCGCCGTCCTGATGACAATCCGGTGCCCGGACGGCACTATGGACGAACCGTTCCTCCGCGGTGCACAGGTCTCGGTCAACTCCGCGCACAAACGGCCGGAGCCGAAATTCTTTGCTCCCGGCCCGCGCAACTCCGCTCCGTGGCGAGTAGATTGCAGCGAACTCGGGCACCCGGGACTACGGTCGGTGCCAGGCGGCCGGGCCGCTTCCGTCTGCCCGGACCGCCCTCCGGAGCCGGAGCGCCGGGACCGTCACAGGGCCGCAGCGGCCGACCCGAGTCCGGAGATCGTGCCCAATGGTCGTTCGTACCGTGTTAGGAGCCGCCTCGTGACCGACGCCGCCGCACTCAGTGCCGACCAGCAGCGACCTGCTGAACCGGGGGTGCTCGACGACGTACCCGGGTGGTTCTGGGACCAGGACCGGCACCTCTTCGACTGGTTCCTGGGCCGGCAGGAGAAGGCCGGCCGCTCCGGTGACCTCATGGAGATGGGCGCCTACCTGGGTCGCAGCGCGATCGTCATCGGCTCGCACCTCCAGCCGGGGGAGTCGTTCACGGTCTGCGACCTCTTCGACTCCGACGCCCCGGACGACGAGAACGCCGCCGAGATGGACATGTCCTACCGCCGGACGCTGACCCGCGCCGCCTTCGAGACCAACTACCTCGCCTTCAACGAGCGGCTGCCGGAGATCGTCCAGGCCCCGACCTCGACGCTGGGCGGCGGCCGGGTCGCGCCCGGCGCCTTCCGCTTCATCCACATCGACGCCTCGCACCTCTACGAGCACGTCGCCGAGGACATCCAGGTCGCCCGGACGGCGCTCGCCTCCGACGGCGTCGTGGTCCTGGACGACTACCGCTCCGCCCATACCCCGGGCGTCGCCGCCGCCACCTGGGAGGCCGTGTTCAACCACGGACTGCGGCCGATCGTGCTGACCGACAGCAAGTTCTACGGCACCTGGGGCGACCCGGAGCCCGCCCAGCTCGACCTGCTGGCCCGCCGGGGCACCCTGCCGCACTGCGACATCAGCAGCGAGACCGTCGACGGGCGCCGGCTGGTCCGGATCAGCGGCAGCGACGCGGGGGCCGAACCGTTCCGGGTCTCCCGCCACCATGCCCGGCTGGCCGCCGAGGCGGAGCGCCGCGCCGCCGAGCAGGTCGCCGACGATGCCTTCCGCGCCGCCGAGCGCGACCGCGAGACGGCCGACCGCGACCTCGCCGACCGCCGTGCCCGCGCCGCCGAACGCCGCCGCCCCGCCAACGTCGCCAAGCGCGCCGTCGGCGACCTCCTCCCCCCGGTCGTCACCTCCGCCATCCGCCGCGCCCGCCGCGGCTGACCGCCGGGGGCGTCAGGGAGCGTCGCCGGGGGCCGCCGTGTGCGCCACCGCCTCCGGCGGGGGAGCGTCCGGCCGCAGCCGGGTCCAGACCGTCCGGGCGATGGCGGCCGGGGGTTCGTGCTCCCAGAACCGCAGCACCGTCCAGCCGTCCTCGGCCAGGTGGCGGGTGGTGTCCAGGTCACGGGTGACGTTGCGGTCGAGTTTGGTGCGCCACCAGTCGGCGTTGGACTTCGGGCTGGTCGCGTGCTCGGGGCAGCCGTGCCAGAAGCAGCCGTCGAGGAAGACCGCGACCTTCGGGCCGGGGAACAGGATGTCGACGGTGCGCCGCGGCAGTCCGGGGACCTTGGCGTTCACGCGGTAGCGCAGGCCCCAGCGGAACAGCAGCCGCCGGACGGCCAGCTCCTGCGCGGTGTCGCGGGACGCCTGGCGGCTCATACGGGCCGCGACGGACGGGGAGGAAGCGGCGGGTGACGACATGCGACCCAGTATTCCGCGCCCCGCCGACAACGACGGAGGGGCGCCGCCCGGGGGATCCCGGGGCGGCGCCCCTCCTGCTGCCCGGTGCCGGGCTCAGCCGCGCGGTGCTCCGGCGGGTTCCGCGTCGGCGGCCCGTCCGGACCCGTCCTCGGCGCGCTCCGCCGCGGCGTCCTCGGCGAGCTCGAGCTTGACGGCGGCGAGGCTGGGGTTGGCCCAGGCGCTGCGGACGCCCCAGGCGTAGAAGGCGAGCGCGATCAGCGCGACGACCAGCAGGTCCCAGCCCTCGGGGAGGTAGCCCTCGCCGCCGAACTCGGTGGAGCCGGCCCAGGAGACGCCGGCCATCACGAACAGGTAGGCGACCATCCAGGCGCCGGCCTTGAGGTGCGGCTTCAGCTCGGCGAACGGCTTGCGCAGCTCGTACCAGGCCCAGATCGGCAGACCGGCGGCCATCAGCAGGATGACCTTGCCGGTGAGCGGCCAGCGGGCCCAGTAGAGGACGAGCGAGCCGAAGATCATGGCGATCGGGGCGATCACCGGCATCGCGCGCAGCCGGACCGGTCGGGGCAGCTCGGGGGCCAGGCGGCGCAGCGCCATCACCGCGACCGGTCCGGTGATGTAGGAGATCACGGTGGCCACCGAGACGATCTCGGCGAGCGAGCCCCAGCCGCGGAAGACCGCGAGGAAGCAGAAGGCGACGACCAGGTTGAGCACCAGCGCCGGGCGCGGGATGCCGGTCTTCGGGTCGACCCGGCCGAAGAGCTTCGGCAGGTGGCCGTTCTCCTGGACGCCGTGGATCATCCGGGAGGTGGTGGCGGCGTAGATCATGCCGGTGCCGCTGGGGGAGACGAAGGCGTCCGCGTACAGCAGCAGGGCGAGCCAGTTCAGGCCCCAGGCGATGGCCAGGTCGGCGAGCGGCGAGGTGTAGCCGAGGCCGCCCCAGCCGTTGGCCAGGTCGGCGGTCGGAACGGCGCCGAGGAAGGCGATCTGCAGCGCGACGTAGATCACCAGGGCGATCAGGATCGAGCCGATCACGGCCTTGGGCAGCGACTTGCCGGGGTCACGGGCCTCGCCGGCCAGGTTGAGCGGGGACTGGAAGCCGTTGAAGGCCCAGACGATGCCGGAGACGGCCACCGCGGTGAACACCGCGCTCCAGCCGTTCGGCGCGAAGCCGCCGTGGTCGGTGAAGTGCGCGGTGTCGAAGTGCGCCAGCAGCAGGGCGCCCGCGGTGAGGGTGGGGACGACGACCTTGAACACCGTGATCGCCGTGTTGGTCTTGGCGAACAGCGTGATCGCGAACCAGTTCAGCGCGAAGTAGACGAGCAGCAGCACACTGGCCAGGGCCACGCCGCTGACGGACAGCTCCTGTCCGTCGAAGAGGCCCTTGGCCCAGCCGAAGTCCCAGGAGCTCATGTACTGCACCGAGGCGGTGGCCTCACCGGGGATGACCGAGACGATCGCGATCCAGTTGGCCCAGGCGGCCAGGTACCCGGCCAGCGAACCGTGCGAGTACTGGCCGTACCGGACCATGCCGCCGGCCTTGGGGAACATCGAGCCGAGCTCGCTGTAGGTGAGCGCGATGGTCAGGGCGACGGCCGCGCCGATCACCCAGGCGACGATCGAGGCCGGTCCGGCCAGCCGGGCGGCCCGCTCGGCCCCGAAGAGCCAGCCGGAGCCGATGATCGATCCGAGTCCGACCGCGGTGAGGCTGATGGTGCCGAGCGAGCGGCGGTAGTGCTGATGGGATGCCGTCTTCGACTCGGGCTCACTCACCGTATCGGTCCTCTGTCTCATCGTGTCACTTGGCTTTCCGGACAAACGGGAAGAGCCTAAGGGGCGAAATCGGGCGAAACCTCAGCTGGACCTCAGATTCACCGCAAAACACTCGATCGTTGCCATCTCGTGTCCGAACCTCTGACTTTCGGCGGGGGCGCGGAGACGACCGGCGGGGCGTGCGGGGAGCGCCTCCGAAGGGTGGCCCCGAGCGGGCAGAAGGGTGCGGGCGCGCGGCGTGCCGGAGGGTGCGGGGCGTCGGGAGGGTGCGGGGGCAAAAAGAAATTCCCCGCAGGAACTCTTGCGAGTTCCCACGGGGAATCGATGGTGTCCGAGGGGGGACTTGAACTCTCCTCTCGGGCACCAGCCCATGAGTACTCTGACCTGCGGAAACGTGCCTGACAGGGCGGCTGTTTGACGGCTCCCCGCACCTGCGCGTCCTGACTGTTTCTGGCTGTTCGTGACCGCTGTTGGTCATGCGTTGGTCACGCGACCTCAGGGCGATGACGGCTGCTCCCGCCCGGCATGGCCGGCACTCTCGGCAACGAACGTGCCCCGGGGGTGCACAACGAACAACCGGCCCTCAGCCACCAGGGCAGCGATCGATCGGCGGACGGTCGGCCGGGACAACCCGTACAACTCGCACAGCGCTGATTCCGATGGGATGGCCCGTCGGGGTGCCCAGTCTCCGCGCCCGATCCGAGCACGCAGGATGGCCGCAAGCTGCTCGAAAGGCGGCTCGGGCGCCTCGCGGTCGATCTGGTCATCCGGGCCATATTCCATGGTCAGACGGTACCGGGGGCAACCCTGGGGGCGCATACTCGGGGGTCACGCCCCTTTACGTCCCTTTACGTCAGTTGACGTTAAGGTCTATCGTCGTCAACGAAAGAACCCCCAGCGCCGCGTAGGACCGGCACCGGGGGTGGTGTCCGACAGCTATTTGGGAGCTGCACGAACATGCGACAGCTTATCGCCCGCGTCACCCGAACCGTCTTGTGTTCAGCCGCAACAGCCCGGGACAGGCTGCACCGGCTCCGCGCCCCGGCCGCAATCAACGAGCTGGCCGAACCCGTCCAGCTCGCTCGGCCAGGAGACGTCATCTGCGCCCCCACGCGGCCCATTCCGGTGCTTGAACTTCGTGAGACGGCCTGGACCCAGCCTAGGAACCTGGTCCCGCGCTACATGGTCGCCTTCGAGGCCATGACCAAGGACGAACAACAGGTCGTTCGACAGCGACTCGCCGTTGAGGCAAACAAGCGCTGGGCTCTAACCCTGGCAACCGAACGGGCCCGCGAGGACAGCCGGCGTAGGCAACGGGCCGAGGACTTCGCCGCAAAGCTCGGTCTGCCCAGCCCCTCGCGTTGGCAGGATGACATCGTCATCGACCTCCCGCGCAGCTTGGCCGGCGTGGTGGCTTGATCAGGGCCCGCCCCCCCGAATTCACGGCCCCCGCCCTGTACGGGGCCGCTGCTCTCTTGTACGCACCGCCTAGACCCGGGAAGGGCTATGTCGCTGTTCGGACCACCTATCGATCTCTCGGACCTGCCAAACTTCAAGTACTCGGACCTTCGGCGACGGTCCTTGGCGTTCGTCGGCCGTGTCTCCACCAAGGACAACCAGCTCCCGGCCACGTCCATACCGCGCCAGGTGGCCCTTGCCTCCGCACGCCTCGAACCGGGGGAGACGTTCACCGCCCACTTCTGGGATGTCGAATCCGGGATGCTGCCGCCGGAACTACGGGGCCTCAAGCCCCAGGACATGTACGACGCACTCATGGTTCCGACCCCCCGAGACGGAGGTCTCCAGGACCTCGTGGACCGGGCCGAACAACTGGGGATCACCCATGTTCTTGCGGAACGCTCCGACCGGGTAGCACGCGCCATGCTGACCAGCCTCACGGTGGAACACGGCCTAGAGAAGGTTGGCGTGGAGGTCATCTATGCCAACGAACCGACCGGCGGAACCAGGTCCGGCCAACTCCGTGCCCGCCGCTCAAGCCAAGTTGATGCGGAGATCTACCGTGCGGTGCTGATGGAACAATCGATGGGCGGACAGGTCCAACACACCGCCGGCGGATGGAACCACGGGCACGCGCCTTACCCGTACATCACAACGATCGACCCGAATGCCCCCCAGCGCGAACAGGGGCGGTTCGGTGCCAGCCGGCCGAAGAAGAAGTTGGCGCCGCACCCCGATCCGCGACGGTTCGACGCAGCCCGAGAACTGTGCAGGCTGCGACGCGAGGAGGGATTGAAGGCGGCGGACATCATCGCGATCCTCACAGCGGAACCCGAGCGGTACCCGATCGACCGGCGTTGGACGCACAACCTTGTCGAGGGGCTGATTGCGAACCCCAAACTCGCTGGCTACCAGGTCTACAACCGACGGGCCACCCGTACTGGCAAGGCGGGGTTCTCCCGGTTGAACCCGGTCGACCAGTGGGTATGGTCGGCGGAGGTCGTGCACGAGCCGGTGATCAGCGTCGAGGAGTGGAGGTTGGCGCAGGAGATTACGGCGGGGCTGCGCGTAGGAGCCGAGGACGGCGCTCTGTCCCGCATCCGCACCGCCGCGCGTCAGTTGGGGCTCACCGTCACCGCGCTCGACCGCAGCAAAAGTCACACGGTCTACCGGATCGGCCAGAAGACGGTGGTCCTGCCAATCCGGATCCCGGACATGATCGTGCAACAGGTCATCGATGACATGGGGAGTGCCAAATGAATTCCCTCAGCTCCCAGGCCCACCGACGCGGCCGCATTTGGGTGGTCCACGTACCCGAACACGGGGTGTACGGATCTGGGCGGACCCTGAAAGCGGCCCACGAGGACACGACGGCCGCACTTGCGTTGATCGGCATCACGTCCGAGGTCGAACTCACACCGGTAACCCCGGAGCTGGAGGCGCTGCGCGGCGCCGCCGAGACCTATGAGAGGGCATTGAGCGAAGCGGTAGGCGCCTTGGAATTGCGCAGGGCGACACTCGGGGACATCTCTCGGGCCACAGGAGTGCCAGTCAATCGGGTGAGGCGGCTCCTCGCCGAACGTTCGACGCCTCCTGAGAAGCTGCACACCAATAGCGGTCCCTGATTTGTAACAACCCAGCGAGGGTGACGTGATGCCAGGAGGAGAGTAGCCGCGACGAAGGAAGGCCCCCCGGGTGATCCCGGGGGGCCTTCCTTCGTCGCGACACTCCGGTGGTCACGAACGGCAAGAGGTCGAGTCTGTACCGGTCGTGAGCTTACCGAACGGAATGGGGAGGGCTGACCTCCTCCTTCTCCTGCTCCTGTGAGGCCGGCACTTCCGGCCTTGTGGTGCGGCTGCGGTGCTTCCACAGCTCCCGCCACCAGGAGAGCCGGTGAGCAGACTGCCGCGGAAGCAGTGCGCCAGCCACGATTCGAACGGCCAGTGCAAGCACCATCACGAACGCGAGTACGCCAACAACCCACCACGGGGTGTCGGCGGGAAGATCAATTTGAGGCATGAGGTTCCCCGAGAACCGGGGGCACCGCGGACTAGGCGGCCAGGCTCCAAGCCGATCGGTGCCCCTGCTGACAGAAGGCCGGCAGGGGCCTGGAAGTCGGTCCTCGGGGGACGAGGGGGGCGGCTAGTCGTTCGGAACCACAGACGCAGGACCAGGCCCTTGGCTCCTCAAGCAGCGGCTCGTAACAGGGGACGGGGAGGGCGTCCCACAACACGAGCAACAACAGCTCCAGGCCCAGACGTTCGGCCTGGGCCTGGAGCCATCCCTCATGAAGGAACAGGATGAACCCAAGGCCAGTGAAGGGGCCGTAGAAATCCCAGGGCTGTTCCGGTCGGTTCGTGGTGGCCCCTGCTTCGGCTACCGCCCGTTCGAGCGGCCTGCCGACGCCTCGCCTGAGCACTTTCAGTCCTCGACTGCGCGAGTAGAAGCCAGCGGCTGACGACAAGATGCCAGCCAACTGCACTTCGGGCTGCGCCTGCTGCGGATCGAACTTCGTCGCTGCAGTGGCCACGATCGAGTAGAAGCTCTCCTGGCTGCGAAGGAAATCCTCAATCGCGGCAGCGTGAGGCCAATCGGCCTCAATCTCCTGGAGCTCAAGACTAGTCGCGGTCAGATCAACAAGGAGCTGGTCCCGCGTCGGCTGAGAGCCTGACCTGATCATGTCTGCGGTCTGCCAAAGCACGACGCTCAACCGCGGGTGCCATGGACCCCGGTAGCCTGCAAGCAAATCATCCAACAAGAGGGATATGTCCACGCCTCCAACCGTCACGGCGTACAGCCTACTCGGCTCAGCCGACAGGAGGGGCAACTTACCCTTGCGACAGTCGTGAACGGCCCTCCCCGAAGAACGGGGAGGGCCGAACCTGCACCCGCAACATCAGTGGCGGGCTTAGGTGCACCCGAGCACCCTACCGGGGCGCAAGGTAGGGAGTCAGCTTCTATCCCTCATACGAGGACGCACACGGCTTCAGGCCGAACTTCAGGGCGAGCATCCGCGTCATCTCTCCCAGCGGGAGAGAACCGGGCTGGCCCGGCTTCGACCTGAGAGCCTGCCACGACTTCGGGCTACGAGCAATCGTCCTGGCCAGTCCACACCAGGAGGCCGGCGGAGGGCTCAGAACCGCCTCAGGACGTCCTCGCAGGCCCGACAGCGCCTGTTCCGCAGGTAGACCGGATACCAGGGCTCCCCGGGCCTCTCAGGCCGGTAATGGGACTGCTGCAGGGCCTCGGTGTCCAACCCGCAGAGCGTCCGCGGAAGCGGGTCCTCGAAGGCGTCGGGGTCCTGGCCGGCCGCGTGCACCAGGAGCACGTCCGACCCGCCCTCCGGGCCCCCTGCCTGGGCTTGGTCGAGTTCGAAGAGCACGATGATCCCTGCCATGAGAGCAGACTGAGCCATCACCTGGGCTCCGGCACCTTGACGGCGAACTCCGGAGGAGGGCGGAACCCAGCTACCGAAGGGCGAGGAGAAGAAATCGTGGACCAGACCGAGGCTCGCGCGGTTGCACGCGAGGCTGCCGCGGCCAGGCTGGAATCGATCTACAGCGGCCAGGTACCGGCCAGCGTGGCAGTCGAAATCGCTGATGCAGTCCTGGATGCTCTGCTGGAGAGCTGCCTGAACAAGGGGTTCGAGAAGAGCTGAGGCAGGAAGGGAGGCCCCTCTTTCGGGAGGGGCCTCCTCGTACCCGTGGCCGTCACGTTCTACAAGTCTGGGCCGCTACTCAGCTCCGGGTGCCTCGGCCTCGGCCAACTGTGCTTCCCGTGGAAAGGAACCGCTCGAACGGGTGCTGTCGAAGTTAGGGAACTCAACTGCTGTACTGTCAGCTCCGTCTCACCCCAGCTCTGACGTTGATGGGGCTACAGCCCAGAACAATCACCCCTTCGAAGTTCGGACCAGTACAAACTGCTCCGACAAATGAGCAGCCGAGGGGATTAATCGTCGGGGAGCAAGCGACCCCCACCTGTTGCAGGTCTTGAATGGTAATGCCAAGCGAGGCTGCAGTGGCCGTAACAACGGGATCGTTGGGATTCTGCACGGATCTGCAGCAGTACTGCTGAGCGACTACCTCCATGGTGCTGTGTACCGCCTGCGGCCGCGCTGAGATCGGTGTGTGGCCCACGGTGGCAGCGGGGGCGGGGACCGCCACGAAGGCCCCAACTACGGCTACAGAGGCTGTCAGGATTCCGACCCGGAATGCGCTCCGACGAAGAGACATGATGACTCCTTGGCTACCTAGGAGAGGCCTTGTGCCGGCTCCTGTTGCTTCCATCAGAAGACCAGCCTTCCGCGCCCTGCGCATGCTGTCCGAGGCATTGGAGCTATGGCCCGGTCGACCTCGAACAGCACGATGATCCCCATGAGTGAAGAGCCTGGGGCACTACTCGCCTTCGGGCATCTCGGCCTCGGCCAACTGTGCAAGTCGTGCCGGGGCTCACAGGTTCATGCTCTTGTGGTTCAGAGCGTCTGTCCGTCCTTGCCCCCGGGAGCCTCATAGTTGCGGGGAGGGACGGTCTCAACGGTCCCGTTGTTTCCCTTGCCGCCGCTGCCGCCGGGACGCCCGCTACCCCCGTTGCCCCCTTTCACGAAAGCTTTTCCAGTGCGGAGAACCTCAATTCGGCTATTGTTTCCATTTCCTCCGGACCCGCCAGGCCCGTAAGAGCCCGTGGAGGCTCCACCATCTCCGCCCGTGCCGCCATAGGCTTCAACGTTGTACTGGTCGGCAACACCGGTCTCGACGGTGATATGGTCATCATTTCCATGGCCTCCGGCGCCCCCTCTGCCGTTTGATGTCCCAGATCCACCATCGCCGCCGCGAGCTACTACAACGCTTCCGGCGCCGGTTCCGATGATCCGATCGCTATTGCCGTGACCTCCACGCCCTCCGTCACAGCTGCGGCTCGTACCGTTATATTCAGTTGCCGGGCCTCCGTGACCTCCAATCACATCAATGCGGCCATGCGCGCTAATCAAGCCCTTGTTGCCATCCCCTCCTCTGGTGCCATTCGAACAGGAGCCGCCGGGAGCGCCAGAACTTCCGCCGCCGCCACGAACGGTGATGGTGTCATTGCCACCCCCGCCGTAAATCACTCCGGTATTTCCTGCCGAGCCTGAACTGCCATCTCCTAGGCCTTCGCCACCAAGGACGGTGATCGTGTCATTGTGGCCTCGTCCGTTGATCGTTCCAGCGTTTCCCGTTACCCCGTGGGCCCGTGGGCTCAAGACGCCGTTAGGTGCGACTGCTACGTTGACGTTAATGGTGTTGTCGCCGTCCGTTCCTCCGCGTACCGTGACTCCGCTGGGAATCGCCGGACAGTTGATTACGTTGTTGCCCGGTCCGCCATTGATTTCCGAGCCAGTGACTTCGACGCCATTAACTGTGCAGGTGATGGTAGCGGCTTGGGCCTGAGTGGGGGTGGCAATCACGGCCGCTACAGCGGCCAGGGAGACCACTGCGGCCCCGATCCGGCGAGGCACCAGATCTTGGTTCATGACGACTCCTCAAGGGAGGAAGGAGACGGCCCTGTGCGGTCTCCGTGCTGTCGTCAGAACAGCATGGAATCGACACCTTGGCACTCTGACTGCCCCAACGGGGTTACCGGGCTCACTTAGAAGATGCATCCAGGCCCCTCTTGGGGGCGGGGCCTACTTGTGTCTCCAGTCAGAGAAGAGAGCTAGAGAAGACTCTTCTGTGGGGGGTATATACCACCCCCCACAAAATAGATGTATGTGTCCGCGGGGCCTGGTCGAGGACACTTCCCGTCAAAGAGTGGCCTGTATCACGCGGAGAGCCGTCGATTCATTCATTCATGGCCGCCGGAGAGCCCGCGGAGCGGCATCTCTGCCCCCGAGAGGGCCCAGAACCTCCAGGAGGCCCTGAAACTGCTTCTGAGCAGCCCTGAGCCCCTGCCGGCCACCAGGGCGGCCCTGACGCCCTCCAGCCCTCGAAAGATTCATACCCGTACAGAGGGTGAGGACGGTGCCCCCGGCGGGTCCTGTGTGCATGTATGCATGTATTACCCCCGGTAGACGTGTGGTATGGCAATGAATGAATGACGGGGGCGGGGATGAATTCATTCAGCGGGCGAGCGGGAACACGCAGGTGCGGCACCTGATCTGACGGTGCATCAGAACCGAGCCACGGGAGAGTGGCGGGGCAACCTGACGGGTCATCATTTGTGATGACCCGGTGAACATTGGCCAAGGTTCTGGTGAATTTGATAACGTAGAGATAACGATCTGAGCATAACTTTGAGTGACGATGGGCCCATGTGACGACCTGTCACATGTCCACTGTGTCCGCATATGTTCTCTCGATCTCTCCCCTAATCCCTTTAAGGGCCCTTGAGTGGGCACTCTCTGTACGTGATGGGCAGATGCGGCAAAGAATGAAACTTGAAGTGAGGGGTCATAGCTCATAGCGTTCTGGTTGTCGGAACGAGGAACACCGAAAGGCCCGGCCGGGAAGTACCGCTCCAGAAGGGGCGAGGGAAACCGGCTGACAGGCAAGTAGGGGAGTCGGACCGGCGGAGAGTGAGGTTTCCTCTCCCAAGCGCACGGCGGACCGGAGCGATACCTAGCACGCAACGGCTTTCCGGGTTCGGTGTGGTGGTTATGAGCCACCCATCGGGCTACAACAGGGAGGACGGGAAAACAGCGCCAAGGGTCGTAAGGGGATCGAAGTACCTTGACAACATCAAAGGGGCTATCAGCGGCTATAACGGGCCGCGTGTTGACCGGGACCAAACAGAGGCCGGTGAAACCGTCAGTGCGTGCGCTGGCAGGTCACTAAACCGAAAGGCCGTGAGGGAGCGGAGGACATGCGGAACTGTGAGGCAGGCCAGAGAGCCCTAGGACCGGGCCGAGGGGGCGCTTAGCGCGCGCTCACGGAGCCTGGCACCGTCAGCCGAAACGATCCTATGTGCTGCGATGACCCCGAAAGGGTGAGCAAACGGGGCAGACACGCGACTGACGTAAAACTCAACGACTGTGCAACGACCATGCGATGACCAATGCACTGATTCCAGAATGAGAGGACTGGAGAGCGAGCAGGGAGCACAGTCAAAGCGCGGCCGGGAGCGATAAAACTACCCGGCAGAGCCGTATATGGGTCACACCTGTGCGGCTTCCCATGGACCTGCCCGAAGTGGGCCCAGATTCTATGCCGGCTGACCTAAGGAGAAGTATGTCCGACACACTTGTCAAAACCCCTTGCGGTTGCGTCGTTCGGGGCGGATTCCACACATGGGAATACCGAGAGCACTGGGTTGAAGTGCTGGACCGTCATGCGGTTTTGATCCGTGCGGTACCTATGCGCGCAAATGATGCGATTGATGCGGAGGCTGGCGCTCGCGACTACATGAGGGCGAAGGGTTATGAGGTCGACCGTCTGGGGTGGGCATTTGAGGCCGTCCATTCCACCGTGGCTCGAGCCTACTGTTGCCCCTCCCGTAACCCGTGTCTGCCCTGCCAGGTCCGGGCCAGTCAACCGGCTGTAAGCCGTTAGATTCAAGGGTCCTTTTTTTCATCAGTAACTTGAAGTGAGGGGTGCAGGTGCGCGAATACCGTGTTTGGAACGAAAACGGGGATCTGCTTGGTGTGCACCGCACGCCAGGTGCCGCCGAAAGGACGGCGGGAAGCGCTCGAAAGGCATGTCAGAAGCAGTGCCGTACGAACGGGAAGGAGGTCACCTCGGGAATGGGTGACCTCCGGTGTGGAGTGCTGAGCCCTCACGGAGTTTCCATTCAGGTGGTCGAGGACGGATACACCGTCACCGGGCACATTTACTAATCAGATAGGGGAATGAACAATGTCTGAGATTCTGGTGCGTTGGGTCAAGGGCCTGTGTATGGGCTGGAATTGCCCGGAGAAGGCGACGATACAGCTCATCAACGCCTCTGGGATGAGTTCGGATGAATGTGCTGAATGCGTTCTGCGAGGAAATACGGACGGCCTGAAGATCCGCCCCTACCCGAGGAAGATGTCCATTGGTGAGCGTGAGCCCTTCATGTCTGGGATTCAGGCATCACAGCCCTTCGAAACCTACGACCGCTTTATCAACGGTGCCCGATACCGATTCGTGGTGCATTTCGAATGGTACGACCGGCGGAAGAGGGTCGGGGTGCAGGTGAGTCGCGTCGTCGGCATCGACGACGGCGGATCCCCCATCCTGGAGCCGATGCACCAGTTTGGCAAGCCGATCACTCGGTGGGGGTTCTGAAATGAGCACTGATACCCGGGTCCGCGAGTGGTGGGAGTTCAGCAGGGCGGAATTCTCGCCCGAGGATGCCCACAAGCACGCAAATTCCCAGGCTCGCTACCGCCGTGAAATCCATGCATGGGAGGCCATGGGACAGCTCGACCTGTTCTCGGATGAGCCTGCACCGACCACGGACGACCTGATCACCCTTATGGGCCTGTGAGCCCCGGAATGGAGAGCATAATGCGAAACTTCCTGGCCCGTGTCGCCCTGCTGGGAGCCATTACGGCATCGGCCTTCGTGGGGTACGCGATGGGTCACGTGCCTACGCCTGATACGTCCGTGAGCACGTTCAACGACGGATTTTCGGATTCCAAGCTGGATGACTGTGACCAGGGATTCCAGCCTGCCTGTGACTGGATATCCATTCACTGAGTGACGCGCTTTGGTCCGGCCGGGCACGACTCGGCCGTTCTATGGCTTGTCAGTCGACAACCTTTTCCGTCCCCCTATCGCCTATGGAGACGCAATGTACGTTGCCCACATTGGACCCGCTTGGCACCGCGTTATGAACGACTACGCGGAAGCTGTCGCGTACGCGGCCTCTTACGGTCTCCCGTCCGTGTTCGTGGAACTGAACCTGTACAAGAACCGGTATCGCAACCGCGCCCGCTGATTTCTCCCGCCCGTACTTCCCAATGAAAGGCGCCATCATGCTCAACCTTGTCTGTGAACGGAGATTCCATGCGTGAGAGTAGTCGTCGCCTGACCGTCCGACTTTTGAAGGCGCAGAGCGAAGGGGCCGTAATCTGCGAATGGGCCACTATGACGCCCGTGAGGTACTTGCCCCGGAGTCCTAGTGATGGCTATCCGTGGGCTGTGTATGACGAACCGGTCGATGCATATACCTACCTGCGTGCCCGCGCCTGCGTCTCGGTATGGCCTGACGGGACATGGGAAAGCTCATGGGGTGAGGTAGTTACTCGCGACAAGCCGTGGACTCCTTACACGGTCGTCTACCACTGGTGTGAGGAATACCGGCTAGAAATCTCTGACCCGTATTGGCCTGACCCTAAGGGTGAGGCTATCCAGGTGTGGGCCCCGGATGTCGATTCGGCGGGAGATTTTGCAGAGGCATTGGCCTGGAAGAAATTGGGCGATAAGGCCGTACACCTGGAGCACGTGCTATGTCTTCGCGGTCACGCCTACGCCGTTGGGGACAACTGAATCCGTCTGACCCGCTTTGCTCCGGGCCGCCGTGGTCACCACGGCGGCCCTTTGCATGGCCTGTCAGCCGACAGGACCACCGTCCAGCCGAAAGGCAAGTAGATGAGCGACTGGACCGATACCCGAGAGGGCTTCGCCCGACTCGGAGACGAGTACACCCCCGACTACCGGGGATACGTGATCAACGTTCGCGATGAGGGTGAGGACTGGTACATCTACGCATGGGATGACCGAAATGGAGTGACCTCATACCTGGCCAGGGCTGCCACGGAGAACGCAGCGCGGGAACTCCTGGAGTTGTACGCGGGGATCAAGCAGTCGGGCTTTCTGTGTGACATCTATGTGAGTGAGGCGGTTGGGCACTGCCCGGAGAGCGCGGTTTTCGTCGAATGGACGCACTCCAAGCGAGACTCGGGGAAGCAGGTCCATATTCTCCAGTGTGCCCGTCATTCTTTCCTTCACGACCCCACGTGGACGCGTACGCCTATTCCGGAGTACCGCGATGAATGGGGGATCGACGTGGAGGACACAGGCATCATCGGCGGTCGACGGGGCCCTCTCCGCGACGGCGAACCTACATGGGTGGTGCTGGTGGACAACACTTGCCAGGCGCCGTTCATCCGGGCCACGCTCCGTCGGGCCCTTGCAGCCTCTGAGTCGGTGTGGGCGGGCACCGACCACGTGAATGCGGCGGTGCACCTCTCACACAACCTGCCGGACGAAGGCCCGTGGACACTGACCCGGACGGAGCTGCACACGATTGCAACTGCGGTGAAGCGTCGTTCGAAATGGGGCCGGGGTGTTTGGTGCCCGGGGACCGGTGAGGACGAACACCACGCTGTGATCGCCCAGCGAATCACTGAGGCGAGCGAGCACGCGATCCGCCGCCGTCAGCAGGGCCTCAGCTAGTCGCCTGCGTGACCACCAGGACCCCCGCCATCGCGGCCGGCCTCTCCCCCGGGGAGAAGTCTGCCCCGCGGCCGGCCACGGGTTCTGGTGGTGGCGCTGGCCACTAGACAGAGAGGGCGGTCAGATGCCGTACGCCAACAACTACTCGGGAACGTGCAGCAACAATTGCGGTCGAGAGGCCGTTACGTGGGTTGGAATCGAGCGGTACGAGGATCCGTGGCACTCCCGCTACCCGCATTGCGAACCGTGCGCGGAGAAGTGGACCAGCGACCCGGACCTTAAGACTCGGACCCGCCCGATTCGTAAGGGATGACCGTGGAACCGACGGATGAAGAGGTCCGGGCGTACATGGTGGAAATCGGAATGCGCGACCGCGACAACACCTCTGAGGTCACCCCGCCAGAGATCCGCTACTTCCAGAATTACAAGCCGGCCCATGACGCTCGGACGGCAAAGGAGAGGGCCGAGCAAGAGCAAAGGGACGCTCGATGGGTCGTCATTGAGGAATCAAGCCAGCGGGCGCGGGAGCATGCTCACCACATGAAGGCTTGCCGCGTATGGGGCAATGCAAACGGTTTCAAGGTAGGCACACGCGGGGCCATCCCCAAGGAAGTACGTCAGGCATACAAGGAAGCGACAGGAGTAGAGCTGTGAGCATGGTCAAGCGGTATTGCCAGGATGCGGAAGCGGTTGAGGATAAGGCCGTTGAAATCGCTCGGATAGAGAGCGCCCGGGAAAGCCTGGCGGCGCTGGCGGTGCTGTTCCAGGAATGCGGCAGGCTCGCCGCCGAGTACCCCAAGCCGGAACGAGTGGTTGGAATGCTGGTCGAGGACGTCATGGATACCTGGCAGGCGGAACGGTGGAAGCTTCGACGCATGGCGGAGTTGGTTGCCGCGTGAGTCCCGTACCCCACCCGATATTCGGCAGGGTCGTCCTGGCCTCTCGCTCGAAGACCTCTGTTCCGGAGATGTGGCAGGAATTCCTTCTGGGATTCCTGCCACTTTGCATTGCGGACCTCAAGGCCAAATCAGCCGAGCACCGAGAGGTTGTGAGGCAGCGGGCCCTTGAGCAGATTGCTTCTCATGGTGACGTCGCTCAGTTCGGAGGAAAGGGGCGAGCGGAAGCACGGGTGGGCATTGCCCAGGGCCTTGCGGTCCTCGCCTTTTCCGAAGGTGGAGTCACGGCCCTAGGGATTCATGCCTGCACTGAAGCTCATGAGGGTTGCCCCGAAATCATGGAGAAGGAGAACTAGAGATGACCGGATATTACGCCAGTTTCGAAATCAAGCTCGCCCTTGAGGACGCCCGGGACCTGATAGCGGAGGAGTTGACCGACAGCGAGAATTACATGGACTTGATGGACCTTTTCGCCGCCACCTTCAAGAAGGCGCTGAGGGACCCTGAGGTCGACTTCGGGGCTGTCGTGAAGGATGAATACGAGGGGGCGAAAACGGTGGATGAAGTCAAGAGCTGGTGGGGCGGCTGGAAGTAACTGCGGTCGCTTTTGGTGAAGGCTGGGCCCTGGGGGTCCAGCCTTTGCCATGGGCACCCGTACGCAAGGGAGAATCTGAAATGGCAATGAAGCGGATCGTTAAGACGTTCTGCAATGCGTGCTGGAACAAGAATGGAGTGGAGATCGACGCTGTCTCTCGGCTCACGCTCGGGGTCAGGGAATGGGACCTGTGCGAAGAACATGGGGAACGGTTCGGGGAATGGTTGGGCGGAGCCCTGGACGTGGTAGAGCCCCTCGGCGTCAGCGCCTAACAGAGAAAGGGAGATAATCATGAGTGCGTTCGAGAGTATGAAGTTTGGCCCCCTCGGGGATGCGGTCGAAGCCGCTATGCCCACCAGCGAAGCGGACCCTATCGGGGTGTGGGCTGGTTGCCTGTCGCTGTTCTCATCAGCGATCAGTCGTGCCGTGCGCCTGGAGAGTGGACGCCCGGTGGTGGTGTGGACGGTCCTGGCGGGTCGATCCGGGGCGGGCGGAAAGGGGACTGCGCTTACTACCTCGATGCGGATCCTCCAACCGGTGATCGGTGGTTTTCTCTCCGCACGGACCCGGGAGGGCGTGGCTTCTGGCCCCTCCCTGGTCGATATGTTGAACAAGTTCGAGCTGGAGACGGCCGGCCAGTTGGACGGGATCGACGGGCGCGTTCTGCTGCTGGAAGAGGAGTGGGCGGAGGTGCTGAAGCTTCAACGGCGCTGCCCTCGGTTCTCAACGCTCTTCCGCAAGGCGTGGGACGGCAAGACGATCTCCAACCGGACGAAGAAGGAAGGGCTTCAGGCAGTTGCCCGCCCGCTGGTCGGTTTCCACGCCCACATCACCCCCGGCGAGTGGGCGGCCTACGTGTCGGCGAAGGAGGCCCTGGGAGGCTCGTTCAACCGGCTGCTGCCCATCTTGGTGGAGCGGTCGAAAATGCTGACGCACGATCAAAAGCCGGGTTCGGTTGACGTGCGGGCCATCCGGGAGGCGTTCGAGTGGGCGGTTCGACAGAACCGCGTCATGGAGTTCGAACGCCCGGCTGGCGAGCGGTACGACGAAATCCGTGCGTTGGTCGAGGACCGGATGGCCGAACTTCCGGAGTTGCTGGCCAGCTACATGGAACGGGCGGCCGAGCAGGTGCACAGGATCGCGGCTGTTCTCACCGCAACCACGAAGCGGACGAAGATCACCAGGAAGGCGGTAGACGCGGCCTGGGCCTTTGTCTCGTACTCGATGAACAGCGTGGAGAAGTTGGTGAAGGAGGCCGCCGACCAGGGCGGCAAGCCGATGAAGTCGAAGGAGGACCTGGTTCGGGAGGTCCTGGTTCGCTACGACGGGGAGGCCACCAGCACGATGGTCCTGCGGGCGCTCGGAACGAAGGTGACGGCCGCCTCCTTGAAGGAAGCGGCCGAAGGCATGCCCGACGTGGAGGCCGTGAAGAGGCGGCTGCACGCACGTGGCGCCCCGGCGACGATCTACCGCCTGGTGGACCCGAAGATCGGTGAGGTCGAGGAGGTTGCGGCCGCACCCATCCCGTTGGCCGTGAAGACGGTCGAGGCTGCGGTTCAGCCGGCGGTGAAGGTCAAGGGGAGGAAGGCCGGGAAGTCCAAGGGGAAGCCGAAGCTGACCGTGGTCGTGGCTAACTCGAAGCCGGAGCGGCCGGTCTTGGACCCCGCTCTCGTTTGCAAGGTTCCGCGGAAGCCCCCGGCTGCTGTCGAACGGCCAGCTAACCCCATCCTTGCCCTCCTGTGACCCACCGCCTCCGAGGGCGTCCGCAGGGGCATTTGCAGTGCACCGAATGCCGGGCCGGATTCCTCGACCAGGATTCGGCCCGGCGATCGCAACAGCCCTGCTATGAGCAGCCGTTGCCTCACGGCCACCCCTATTCGCGAGAGCACATCGTTTACCCGACCTGGTACGACCGGGGCAATGGTCACGGGCCGGACCGCCTGTGTGACGACACCGGGTGCATTTGCATGCGCCACACCTGTGACTGCGACGTGTGCACGGACCAGCTCCGAGTAACCGTGCTGAACACCCTTGACGACAGCCAAGAAGGCCGGACCGGAAAGAGAGACGCCATGAGCCACGAGATTCTTACCCACATGCCCGCCGCGCTGCGGAAGCACGCTACCGACAAGATGGAGTGCGAGACGCCCGGACAGTTCGACCTGATGAACGCCTGCAAGAACCTGGACATGGGGAAGTCGAACAACTCCACTAAGGTCCCGTTGACGAATGACGCCCTTGGGGCTCTCCTGGAAATCTGCCGGGACTGGCTGGCCGACCGGAATTTTGGCAAGGTGACGGCCGCAAAGAGCGTGTTGATCCGCCATGAGCTGGACTACGTTCCCGTTGACCCCCGCGAACGCCGGCACGAGGTCAAGTTCCCAGCCTCGCTCGCCCACTACCTGAGCAAGGAGAAGGCGATGGGTGAGGCCCCCGGCATCCTGGAGGATCTTGAGCGCTGCACCTGGGCCAAGACCAGCACTCAGGGGCGAGTTCGATACGAAACCCTGACGTGGATGCTGAAGCAGGCCGAGGCGTGCAGCATCCACCTGAGCGGGCCCGAGCAGAGGGCCGGGAAGAAGTTCATCGCCACCTACCTGCCCACATGGGAGGAGACCGGCCGCCTGGTCGCCAAGTTCGACCTGGCGCCGACCAAGGTCGAGGTCATCGAGGACCAGGAGCCGGGGGAGATTCGGGAGGTCGAGGAACCGGCCGCCGAGCTGGCCGACGACCAGGAGACCGCGGTGGAGGTCACCCCCGAGCCGGCCGGAAAGTTGGTGGTCGGCCCGGTCCCCGAGAACTTCATCTACATGGCGGAGCACGCCGACACTGCGACGGCGCGGGCCTGGTGGGCTCGCAAGGTGGCCTCCTGGGGCCGGTAACCCTTCTGGTGAGGGGATCGGCTGATGACAGAAGGCCCCCGCCCAACAGGGCGGGGGCCTTCCTGGTCCTGGTTCTGGTGGCCCGGTTCAGATTTCGCCGAACTCCCCGGCTTGGATGCCTGCGATGAACGACTTCCACGCGCCGGCTGGGAAGACGAGAGCGGGACCCTTCGGGTCCTTCGAGTCACGGACGGGCATGACGCCGATGTACCCGTCGGCGACCTCCACACAGTTGCCCCCGTTGTTACTGCGAGAGGACTTCCGCCACCTGGCGTCGGTCAGGTCGAGGTTTGGGCCGATCATTGGGGGTCCTTCCGAGCAGCGCGGATCATGGCGAGTGAGGCCGCCTTGGAGAGCGACTCCACCTGGAGCTGATCGTAGTCACTACCCCACGCGTCAACGGTCCTACGGTCTCGTTCCAGGATGCCACGAGCTTGTGACTCGGCATAGCCGATGACTGACCGGTCGCGCAAGGTCAGTAGCACAACTGGCATCGTGAACGGGATGTGCTCCCCCAGGGCCGCAGGAGCAACTTGAATTGTGAAGCCAGGCCGCTCCGCCAGCCTCTCCAGGTGCTGAAGTTGGTCGCGCCAGATGGCCGCACTTCCGACCGGCCGGCGGATGCAGCTCTCGTCCATGACCGCGTGCACGGACGGAGCTCCTTCACCTCGGAGAACCCGCTGCCGGTTCATGAGGAACCGCACTCGTTCGGTGGCCTGGCTGGCGGTGATGCTTCGCCTTAACACGGCAGCGTTGGCCAAGGCAGAGGCGTATGCCTCGGTTTGGAACAAGCCCGGGACTACGTTCAGTTCAAACGTCCGTATGAGCTTGCAACGGGCCTCCTCCTTGACGAACTCCTCGAAGCCCTCCAGCAAGCTGGCGTTTTCGATCTGACGCCACAGCTCCCAGAACATCCGTCCGGTCCCGAGCGCTCGGTCGGCCGCCACTGCGAAGTTAAGAGTTACAGGCTTCTTCGCTCCTTCAATGTACGAGATGAGCCCGTGACTGAAGCCCATGAGGTTGCCAAGCTTGGCCTGAGAGAGCCCCTTTGCGCGTCTTGACCTGCGAAGTTCATTGCCAAAGCGGATGGCAGGAGATGACACATGCTCTGGTTCCACGATCTCCACGGTTGGCCCTCACCTTGTAACTCGTCAGAACTGTCAAGGGTTGAAGCCTTCCGAGCGTAGATCCTGACGGTCCACCATGGCTACACGAAGCGATGGCGCGAAAGCGAAGCGCAACCCTGGAGCCCCCATGCCCCCACGTGCGAGAAGGTGCACGCATCAACCCCAAGTCGGCGAAATTGTCCGGGACTTGGCCCACAAAGGAGCGTCCGGCAGGCCGCTGGAGGGGGTCTACATGGACAGCCTCAAGGGGGAGTCCTACCTGCGCCCCGAGGCCGGCGGTTGCGAGTGGACGACCCTGCCGGAGCACATTCGACCGCTCCCCGAACCGCGACGAGTCGAGGTTCAGCACCCCAGCCGGCCGCGAACCGCAGGTGAGATTGGAGACGCGTGAAGCACCACAGCAAGTTGCCCCAACTCGGCATCGTGGGACCCGTGATGTACTCCATCGTCGTTGCGGTCAGCGCTGTCGTCGCCCTCGGCGTCGGCTGGCCGATCCGACACGGCCCGCGGGGGCCCTGGTGCTTGGTGGTCGGACTCGTGTTCTCGGCCTGCTCGATCGGGGCCCTCCCGATCTCCGACAAGTGGTTGCGCCGTAGACAGGAGGGAGAGCCGTGACGGCCCGCACCGGCCGTCTGGGGAGATGCGTTCCTTGCGGGGGCAAGCGGCGGCAGGTGGCGCCGGGCTACTACGCGCTGAATCGGCAAGGCGACTTGGTCAGCGTCCCTGTCTGCGGCAACTGCTCGGCGACGCTCGACAGATTCATTCACCGGACTGAGCTGGTTGCTCAACTCCCGCCGAGGACGGGGGACTGGGAGTGAACCGCCCGGCCGACCTCGACCAGCAGCTTGCTGAGCTGTACGAGCGGGCCGGCTTCCGGGTCGAGGTCGAGGCCCGCGGACGTCGGATCCAGCTTCGCAGCCTTCTCGACGGACCGTTCGATCCGAACGCGCCGGGGCTACTCATGCTCCGCGACGGAACCGCCGAGGTCGAGCGCGACGGCCGGCTCGTTCAGGTCCGCCCCCCACTGGCCCGGAAGCGGCCCGCTTGATCCCCAAGGAGTAACTATGTCTGAGGCATTGCGAGTTGTTCGGGTCCAGGTGATCCCCGCGGAGGGCTACGTCCTGGAGATCGAAGGGAGTACCGAGACGCCCTTGGTCACTGCGGATGATGCCGAAAAGCACTTGGCCGGGTCCGTCGACTACGAGGTGCGTGCCGTGCTCGGCATCGCCAAGGACGTGCCCCTCACGCTCTTTGTCGTACTGCCCGACGAACTGGCCTGACCCAAGCCCCCGCCGCGTTCCTAGCTGCCCTAGCAGCGCGGCGGGTACCAGCCCCGCCGTGTCGACCGACACGGCGGACCCCGCCCCCTGGCATGCGGTGCACAGGGGGGAACCCCGTCTCTGGAACGACGGGGTAGCCCCGCCCGTCCTGCCACCCACAGCGGGACGGGCGGGGCCACATGCCCGAAAGGGGACACCGCACATCCCCCTTCGGGAAGCTCCGGGCGATTCCTCCCGTGAGCGCCCCCGCCCGTTTACGCCCCCAGCAGGACGGGCGGGGGTCCCCCTTTCTCCATCCCTCCTGCGCGAATCGAGCAGCCATGATGGACACGATCCTCGCCAGTCCGCCCCGGAGGCGGTCCGACCACTACGCACTCGTTCGCAACGTTGAGGGTGCTGTTCTGATGGTGGCCACCACCTACCAACGTGGTCTGGTGCTTCCGGGAGGCAGTGCCGAGTCCAACGAACTTCCACACCTGGCGGCCCGACGTCACGTGGAGATCGTGACCGGGCTCGTGCTTCCCCTCAAGGACGTCGTGGCCGTCGACCACACGGAAGGCAACGTCTTCCCCGAACGGCTGACGCTGGTCTTCGACGGCGGGACGGCGACGGAGGACCACGAAGCGGCGGTGATGCGGCACCTCCTCCCGGACGACGTCAAGTCCCTGTTCTGGGTCAAGGGTCACGACATTCCGATTTTGATGGACCCGCACTATGCCCGCCTGGTCGAGCAGGCCCTCACCGCGGTCGACCGTCGTACGGTTCTGCCCTTGCTCCTGGGCGGCATGCCGGCGATCTGACTTCCCGAACTCCGGCAGACCAACTCCCTCCCCCCCACAGGGTTGGTCTGCCGGGTACAACTCCCGCTTGTGTCACGTGACTACTGATCCTGCGGGGGCCGGCGCTGACCGAGGAGGACGGTTAGCGCCGGTTGTCTCCACCTGGACACCAACCATCGGCAGGGAGGAAATTCCATGACCGACCTCGGACTTCCGAGCGTCCCGCCCCGGACATCCACCGAGCTGGGCAACGGCATCAGCTTCGGTAGGGGGCACCACTTCACTGCGGCTCCCGGTCTCGACATCCAGGCACTTGTCGAACGAGCGACCGCACCCCTCTCCGTGATCCTCCAGGTCACCAAGCGTTGTGACTTCGACTGCACGTTCTGCTCCGAGACGTTGCAGCTCCCGGATCCCACGCTCGCCCACCTGGAGACCATGCGGGACAACCTAGCCGGAACGAAGCGACTCTTCCTGTCCGGTGGGGAACCGCTCATGCGGAAGGACTTCGGAGAGATCGTCGACATGTTCGCCGACGAGGATTTCGTCCTGGCGGTGCCGACCAACGCCACCCATGGCCTTCAGCACGCGAAGCGGATAGCCGGGAAGGTCGCGTTCGCAAACATCGGCCTGGAGGGGCCCCGCGGAATCACGAACCGTGTCCGGGGCGACTACGACAAGGTGATGCCGGGCATTCGGGCGCTTCAGGCCGAAGGGATCCCGATCTCCCTGTCCTCGGTCGTATACCGCTCCACCCTCTCAGCGCTCCAGTTCACGGCGCAGATTGCCGATGTTCTCGACGCCGGGAAGGTCAAGCTGATCATGCCGCTCAGGAAGGGCAACGCCCTCAAGCTCGACCCGAACGAGTTCATCACCGATGCAGAGGCCGAAGAGACCTTCGGCCGGCTCCTTGAGCTGCGGACCACGATGCAGTGGAGCCCCGCGATCCGCCTCACCACCTGGACCCCCGAGAACGAGGGTCACATGATCGTTGTCGAGCCCAACGGCACGACCAACGCCTGGCCCGTCTACGACCAGAAGGACCTGTTCGAACCGCTCGGAAACCTGCTGGAAGAGCCGATCGACGAGATCTGGAGGAGGTACCGCTTCAAGCGGAACCACTTCGCCAAGTACCTCGGTGCCTCGATCCGCTCCACCGCGCATGCGGGGACGGCCTCCGGTGCGTGAGTTCACGAACCTGGGCTGGCCTGAAATCCCCTTCAGCGCGGACCAACGGCCCGTCGCCAGGCATGTACGGCTGACCGCGGGTTTCGCAGTGCAGTGGACGGACGACGGCGAACGGGCAGTCCCCCTTGCCATCGCTGCCGTGTTCGTCCCGGTCCACCGGACCGCCACCACCATCCTTGACCCGACCACCGCTCACTTCGGCTACCGGGTGGTTGTCGCCGGCGCCGAGGACCAGGCCGCACTTGTGGACGTGGTCGACGAGCTACTCGTCCAGGCCCGACGCGATGCCGCCGGTATCGGGTGGCACGCCTTCCTCGACGACGCCCATGCCCTGATCAACTATGCCGGCGGGCGGACGCGCGGCATCAGCGCCATGGTCGAGGCATGGGCCGATCGCAGGGTCCGCGAGCCTGGAACGGCGCCGCTCGTTGACACGGCCGAAGACGTCGATCTCGACGGATGGTCGGTCCTGGCCGCATGTCGCGCCGTAAGGCTCCACTGCCCGGTCGGGGACGGCGGGCTGATCCCCCCCAACCATATCCAGGATCTTGCTGAGACCGACCCGGCGGGCGCTGTCGAGAAGTTCGGCAGTTCAGCGCTCCTCCAGGCCCTGGCAGTGGCTCTGCTGGCCGGAAAGCAGAAGGGTCTGCTTGACTGGCCGGACGGGTTCGACCTCGGCCAGCTTGCAACCGCGGTCGCCTGGGATGCCTTCCCCACGGTCTTCAACGCCGGTGCCCCCTAGGGTCGATAGCGTCCATGTGGGGCCCGGCCAGACCGGGCCCCACCATGTCGGCCGCAAAGAACGAAGGCACGCAGTTGTTCACGATCAGCACCCTTACCAAGCCCCTCGACCCACCGCGTGCGACGCGGGCGGCAACTCGTGTGGCATCCGTCGATGTCGAGTGGACCAAGAACTATCGGATCAAGAACGGCAACAGGCCGTTCTGCCTGTCGATCGTGTGGATCGACATCCCAGCAGGGGACCAAGTGGTCGATGTGGCACGCCTGCCGTACGACTTCAGCAGTTTCTATGTGGAGAGCGCGGAAGAGGTCCCTGACCTCGTCAGTACCGCCGGAGGCGTCCTTCGCACCGCACTGGACAGTGCCGATCTGCTGACCGGACACCAGTTGTGTGCCGACCTCGGCGTCCTCGCCGCACACAGCGCACCGGCCCCAGTGACTGAGGCCCGGGAGGCTTGGCACGGACGGCGGACCGTACCCGAAGCCGGGCCTCGCATTGTCGACACCCGGTACGACTCCGGCGACCTTCTCACCGGCACGTCCCGCCGACTGGTCGACGTCTGTACCGAACTTGGTCTCGACGTGACCCAGCCGGAGCTTCGGGGCACGTCGATGACCGCGCTCCACCGTCAATGGCTGGAGAGGGGTGACACAGAGGCTCGTGAACGGGTGAGCACGTTGAACCTGCGCCACTCCCTGTCAACCGCCCTTGTCGCCGCCGCGGTCGCAGGACTCACCTCTTGGAGCGGAACCAGGCCGAACGTGAACAGCATGATCGCCCACCAGGCAGCCGGCCGTTGGGGCTGGCTCCAATCCGAGACGTTCAAGAACCTGTCGGAGGATCAATGCCCATCCGGGACTGCGCGGTCGTAGCCGTCGAAGGTACGGCGGCGGCTGGCAAAACCACCCTGGTCCATGCCCTCGCTGCCCACTACCGCGAACAAGGCGTCAACGTCACGGCCACCGGGGAACCCGCAAGGGTGAGTCCCTTCATGGAGGAAATCGTCCTCCATAACAAGGGCGATTTCGATCTCGTCGCCGAGCTCGACACCTTCGCGGTGCAGCTCACCACCACCATGCGGGCCGCACGCAACCATAGTTTGCTGATCACCGACAAGACGCCGGCCAACGTCTTGGCGTATGCCAGGCTCGTCCTGGACCAGGACGACCCGCACGTTCGCGCCGTCCTACGGTCGGTCGAGTCCCTGTGCAACTCCTGGATGCCTCTTGCATACGAGGCGGTGATCCACTGTCGTGACCACTACGACCAGGAGGCCGGCGGGGACCGCTTCCGAGCGAAGGTGCTCGACCTTCAGGACGAGACCGAGACGGCCGTCTACGAGGCGATCCGGGCCACTGGCGTGCCGGTCCTCGACCTCCCGCAGGGACTTACCACACAGGCCCGTGTCGAGTGGATCGCCAAGGCGCTTCACGGCAATGGCATCAACGTCCACTGATGTGGCCTATCGTCCTTCTGAGACACATCTCCGGAGGACCAGGTGCAGCCCCAACGCCCAATCAACGACGCCATGCTCATCCTTGAACGTGACGGTCTTGTCCTGCTGGCCGAACGCGCCAACACCGGCTACAGCGACGGCCTTCTCAACCTCCCCAGCGGGAAGATCGAGGAGGACGAGGACGTGATCTCGGCAGCGATCCGTGAGGCCCAAGAAGAGGTGGGCATCAGGGTCGACCGAGAAGCTGTCCAGATCGTTCACGTGATGCACTACCGCAACCCCGAGGGTGAAGCGCGCGTTGGTTGGTTCCTCGCCGCCTCCGAGTGGGACGGTGAGCCGTACAACGCCGAGCCGGCCAAGTGCGCCGGAGTCGACTGGTACCCGATCAACGACCTCCCCGAGAATGCCCAGCCCTATAACAAGGCCGGAATCGATCGGTACCTCAAGGGCGAGCGGTATTCCGTGGTCGGCTGGTAGATCGGAAACACGGAAAGGCCCCTCCCCGAAAGGGGAGGGGCTTCTTTGGGTTGTGAATCAGTCGCAGTGGGTGTTCTGCTCGGCCTCCTGCTTGGTCAGCTGGGCCTGGTACCAGGCCGCGGAGTCCAGGGGCGAGGTCTCGTGAAGAGCCGAGACAGTCTTGTTGTCCTCGTGTCGCTGGGCCAGCTCACCGGCACCGAGCAGGGCCGCAGCAGCGGCCACCAGGGCCTCCCACGGGATCGAGGGGTACCAGACGGCCAGGAGTGGGACCAGGGCCGCGACGGCGGCCACAACGCGGACGGCGTGAGTGGAAATGAACGAATTCATGTGTCTCCCTTGGGGATTGATTACTTCATGAGAAGGGACCAGGTGAGCGGTCCCGGGTAGCCATCGGCGGCAGTTCCATGCCAGCCCTGAGCACGCTGGAAGGCCTGCACCGCGCGCCTATCGGCCTCGGTCCATCGAGGGCCAGGACCAACGGCGTAGAAACGCCCGTAACCGTGGCGAACCAGCTGCTTACCGAGCAGGGTGACGCTGGGATTGACCGCCCCCGCGTGGAACTTGGAGTCGCCCGGGAACGGGGGAGTGGTCGGCTTCGCCGTGGCGGCAGCCGGGATGTCGCGGCCCTGGTGCTCAAGCAGGAGAGCCCACGTCTGAAGGCCGGGGATACCGTCCGCGGAACTACCGGTCCATCCCTGTGCCTCCTGGAAGGCCCGGACGGCCTGACGATCGGCCTCACCCCACCGAGGGCCGGGGCCCTGCGAGTAGAAGCGGCCCGCGCCGCGCTGCACCAGCAGCTCGCCGAGCCGGGTCACGTTGGCGTTGTTCGCGCCTGGACCGAACTGGCCAGCACCGGGGAAGGCGCTGACGGGGTTCGAGGCCGGCGGGGAAACCGGTGGCGGAGTCGGGGCCGGAGGCTCCGGGTTGGGCTGCGGATCCTGGCCGCCGTCGGGGGCGGCGGGCAGCGTGATCGTGTCACCCGGGTGGACCTGGTCGGGGTGGTCCTTCACGGTTGGGTTGAGCGCCAGGAGCGACGCCAGGCCGATACCGGCTGCCGCCGCGATGGCGGTGAGGGTCTGGCCCGCCCTCACGGTGACGGTGCGGGTCGAGGGACCGGAGGTGGAGCCGCCCGAGTTCCCGGCCGGGCTGGACGCGGCGGCCTGGTAGGTAAAGCCCGGCCGCCCCTTGAGGGAGAGGTCCGCGGTGGTGACGCCCTCCTCGAAAGCTGGGAGGCCGTAGCCGTAGACGTAGGAATCCCGACGGCGGCGCTCCCGCTTCATCACCTTGTTGCCGTTGGCGTTATTGCTCAGTGAGGTATTGCCCTCGATGGTGTAGATGGAAGTCTCGTCGTACGCGATGACAAGGCCGGTGTGAGTGCCACCGTTCGGCCCGTAGAAGACCTGGGCACCGATCGCAGGATAGGCACTCCAGCGACCTTGGGACCGGAACCAGTCGACACCGACAGCGCAGGATGCGGTACGCGGGTAGAGGCTGGGGACGCCCGCCTTCATGGCCACCCAGGAGACCCAAGTTGCGCACCATGGTTGGTAGTTGGACCATTCGAGGCCGGGGACCTGAGTGGAATACTTCTGGTGGCCGGACGGACGCTCACCGGGCGCCCGCTCGGCCTGATAGCCGACCTCACCGGACGCGATCCGAAGAACTTCTGATACCTGATTCAAGCTGCCTCCAGGGCACGGAGAAAGGGGCCGGCCACACGGCTGGTCCCTCGGGGATGAATGAAAGAATTAGAGCCCGGAGCGAATCCGGGAAGGGTCGAGCGTCGTGATCAGCTCGACCAGTCGGCGGTTTTCCGACTCGATTCGGGTCAGTCGGTCCTTGATCTCGTCAAGGTCGTCCTGAAGGCGGTCGGCCCTGCTCTTCTGAGCCTCTGCCTCGCCTCTCCAGATCTGAGCTGAATTCATCTGCCAGGACGCTCGAACCATGACCAGTGCGGCAGTAATAGAGGCCGCGGTGCCCGCATAGCCGAAAATGTCAGTAGGGGTCATGGGCCTCCTTCAGCCAGAAATCTTCTCCACGGTCAGGGTCCAGGACTTACGATCCTCGCCGGGGCCGGCGTCCGACTGGAAGCCATTCCACCAAGCCACCACGTAGGCCGTGAATGAATGACCAGCAACGAGGGTGGCGGCGAAAGTGAAAGAGGTGGTGGATGCGTCCCCTCCGCCGGGCGGGTAGAGGAACGCGCCGGAGGACGGACCGGGGTCGGTCGCGATCCAAGCGTGAGCCTTGCAGGTGGCCGCGTCGGTACTCCACCCGCCGTAGTTCATGGTGAAACGATAAGTGCCGGATTCGGGGACCTTGATGGTCCCACCGTCGGTTGTAGCCCAGGTTCCGACCCGGGCAAGGGGGTTTGAGGTGTTCCAGTAGACGACGGTGGAGGCGTTCGCTCCGAGGACGATGGAATTCTGAAGAGTAACGCTGAGAACGGGGTTGGCCTTGAGCCTGTTGATCGACGTCTCGTGGTCGTTGGCTACCGTATACAGCGCGTTGTGTACGTCATACACTTGGGAATTCATGTCGGCAGGGCCGATCACCTGTCGGGATACCCAGCTCTTCAGGGTGGGGAGTGGAATCAATTCAAAGCTCCAGGATTGTAGTGGTGCCGAGGCTGGACCCCACGGGGTCGCCGAGGATCCAGGTCGGCTTGCCGTCCGACTTTCCCGGAACCGAGATGAGGACCACGGCAGCCGAAGAAACGGTGGTGTCGAGCTGTACGGCGCCGGGAGAACCGCCGGCGCCCGGCGTATCGGCAGCCATCAGGCTGATTTGATTCATGCCAAACTGCCCGAGCTGCTGATCCCGGGCGGCAACACCGGACGGCCAGGCCAGGCCCGTAAGCGAGCTGGACACCGTGACTGCGGCATAGAGATTCCGGTAGCCGGTCGAGGCCATCAGGGGCAGCGTGTTCGTGTTGGTGTACTCCCGGATGCCAACCACAGGGGTAAGTCCGATGTTGGAGACATCGCCGTTTCGGTACACCAGATTCATTACGGCAGCGTTCCGGGCGGTGCCCACGTCCCAAACCACCGAGGTGCCCCGGGAAGGCTCCCAGGGCCAGACGGCCACCGCCACCAACAGGCCACTGGCGAGCGTGTATTGGGTCGGAATCGCACCAGCAGGAGTGACTAAACGCGGTGCCGGTGCCGCACCGGAGCTGACACAGATGGAGACGATGAAGTCGTTCGTGCGAACCGGGGGAAGAGCGAGTTCGGGGAGCGGCTGGTCTACGACCAGGGCCCGCGTGCTGGCCTGATAGGCCGGGAACTCCTTGGGCGCCGGGGCCCCGCTCATCCACGCGACCCCGTCCCAGTACAGGGGAGGGGAAGAGACCCAGCTCGACCCGTTCCAGACCTTCGGGGTCTGATCCACCCACGTGGAGCCGGACCACACCTTCAGCTGGTTAGGCATACTGCACCCACACATCCCCGGCCTTAGGGCTCGAAGGCGCGTTGGGGCCGCTAAAGAGGCGGGCCGAGCCGACGTTCGTGGCCGTCACGGAGCCTGCTGACACCACCGAACCGTCTCCCTGAACTCGGAATACCGAAGCGGTAGTTGCAGTGGTCGCCTTCGAGTTGGTGATGTTGATGACGGCCTGGCCGCTGCCGTAGGCCGGCGCCCCGATGCACAGTGCGGCGCGGACGCCGATGGTGTCGACCAGGACCGAGCCGGAGTTCAGGACTCGGGTGTACGGCGTGCCGTCGACCGTCTTGACCTTCCAGGCGGAACCTGTGGTGTCAGCTGTCGAGGGCACCACCCACCGGGCCCAGTCCGTTCCGGCGGGGACCTGGAGGTCCGCGCCCGCCAAGGGCAAGAAGCTCAGCAATCGCTCGTTGGTGAAGGCGCGGTCCTGGTGCGGATCCGCGGCGGCCTGGTGCTGAACCAGGCGCTCGCCGACCGTCGTCGAAACGAGTCCGACCCGTCCGGCCCCGAAGTCCACCCAAATACGCTCAACCCCGGAAGGCGGCCCGTAGAAGCTGGGGACCATCCCTCTAAGGTCGGCCACGAGCTGGAGGATCGGGGCCCCGGTGGTGTCGGTTAGGTCGGTGATCTGGGCCGCACCGGCTGACGGGCCGTCCCAGACCGTTCCGACCGCGCCGGGGATCCGGGCGCCACTCACGCTTTCCGCTACGTCAGAAGCCGTGCCTCCGAAGAGATTTCGAGCCAATGGGGTTCCTCCTTACTCGGCGAAGATGTCGGATTCGTAGGTGCCGGACAGGTACAGGGTCGAATGAGCAGGGATTCCGGGGAGGACTGTGAGCCCGGAGGAGTCGGGAGTGAAGAGGTTCACCGTGCTGGTCGAATTTCCTTCCCACGTAATGCCGCGAACCTGGCTCAGCCAGGGGCGTCCGCCGTTCCCGCTCGGATTGTCTATGTAGCCCTCGAAGGTCTGGGCTGTCTTCCCGCTGGCGGACTGGGGGAGGGATGCCTGCATGTACCAACCCGTAGTCACAATGTCGGCTGGCGTGGGGTTTCGGATCTTCATGTTGAAATGCACGGTGTTGGGTGCGATCCAGCGCCACCGGCACACACGGTCGACATCGGCGGGCTGGGAGTCCACGCCCCAAAGGCTCGGGATGAAAGGCCGAGCCTTTCCCAGGTGGCGGGTTACCATGTACCCGTCCCGTCCAGTGAATGCCTCGTACTGGGAATCGCCGCCGTCGACATCGAGGTCATATACGAAAGTGCCCTTGGGGACGAAGTCTGCGGTGGATCGGGTGTTCCAGGGAGTTGCGACGGCTCGCGGGAGGTCAAAGCTCGCGCGCAAGTAGACCGAGAGTGCCCCATTGGCGGCTGGCACGTCGACCTCCAGGAGAACCATTTCCCAGCGCTGGCCTGGCGCCCGCTGAGGCTGTGGAGCGATTGGCGAAATGCTCGGCTGGCCCTTGACGGCCGCGATGTTCACGGAGCCCTTGACGACGTCCGCCCGGATGACGACCGTGTCCTTTCGCGGCTTGTCGGTCGGATTGGGGTCAATATCAACGCTGAGCATCGCCGTGAGCTGGTAGTAGAAACCGCCGACCCACGCATTACCGGGGTCGAGCGTGATGGTACGGCCGTTGATCACCTTCCACGCAAAGGGGAGGGCGGCGGCGTCATAGGTGCCGCTGGTGAGCTGGAAATCAACGCGGTCTCCGCCCCACAGGTGGGCCATCTGTTGCCACTGGAGCTGAGAGACCATTTCGGATCCGCCAGAGGCATTGGCCTGGGAAAACGGGTAACTGACTTCTGCCATTACATCCTCGCTTCGAGTTTCCTCAGCTTCTCTCGAAGCTCGGAGACGGTCTTGTACAAGTTCAGGGGATCGCCGGTGCCCTGCTCGCCGATCTTCGGGCGGATAGTCAGGAACTTTCCGGCATCCTCAACGGAGATGTTCACCTCGCGGACGATGTCCACGTACTCAACCCCGTCGATGGCTACGGTTACCAGGTCGCCCACCATGTAGTCACGGCCAAAGCGAATCTGTTCAGTGTCGACCGGGTAAATCTGGAAGTTGCCGTTCTTCTCGCCCTGCTGAAGGATGCTGTCCGCGGCGGCCTCAACGGCCTTCTTCGCATTCTCAAACTCTGCGTCGGTGGTGTCCGGCTTGGCCTTCACGGGCTGGCCGGTGGCGGGATCAGTCTTCAGCGGGAGGTCGCGGCGGTCGAGAAACTGTTCAATCTGCACGCCCCATTCCGTCTCGGCATCAGAGTCGATCCTCTGGAAGAGATACCTGTCTTCACCTTCGCCCTGGCAGGCCACAATGACGCGGGTGACCCGGGGTGCTGTCAGCGTCCAGATGAATTCCCGCAGGTTTCCCAGCTCGGGACTGAATCGGACGTCCCGGGACCGGTCGCGGGGCTTGAAGACGGAAAGCTCGATCTTCTTCACATCGGGGTTGTAAAGGAATCGGTATCCGAAATCCTTGCCCTCCGTCCACTTTTCGAAGGTGGACCCGAGACCATCGAAGCGGAAGGAGTCGTGGACCTGCGTGCCAAGGTCGGGCGGCTCGGTCAGGAACAGGCCGGAAATCCTGCGGTCGGGGAGGGCCGAGGCGCCTACAGAGTGCTCCAGCTCCCACCACAGGGCCCTACTCGCGGACCCGGCGGCCTGGCGGGTCGCACGGGCCCTGTATTGCTCCGAGATGGGCACCGCGGGCTCGGGGAAGGCGAGGCGGCTGTAAGCCACCTTGTTGTCACACTTCCCGCCGACATAGAGACTACCGGGACCAGTGTGCTGTTCAACGGTCCAGTACTGTTGGAAAAATTCAATCTGCCCCGTCAGGAGGGGATCGGGAACACCTTCCTGGTAGATCGCAATACCGCCTCCCTTCTGCAACAGGTTCGCCTGATCAGTGCCAGCCTTCACGAGCATCTGAAACGAACCCTGCTGACAGAATCGGACGATGAAATCCAGCTTGATCCACGTGTCGATGACGCCGACCCGATTCAGGTCTCGGTCTCGGACCTCTATTCGGTAATTCATAGGCGTCAGTAACTTTCGTAGCGTGGGCGAAAAGTGAGCTTGAGTGTGGCGGCTGAGCCGCCGGCCACCAGGTCGACGGAGACCGCCGACTTTCCGGCCGGAACCGGCCAGAGAGCCGGGGAGGCGTCCACCCGCGTCCAGTAATTGGAGCCCTGGTCGTCCTTGAGGGTCTTCACCCCGGGGCGGGTGTCGATAGTGAGAGTGCGCCCCGCCGGCACGGCGTCAGGGCTGCCCAAAGGGCCTGCCGCAATGCCGACTGAGGCACCGTTCGGACCCGTCATCTTGAATCCGCGGACGGGCCCCGTGAGTTCCCAGATTGGCCATGCCTCGACGTCGCCCGGATTCACAACAGGGATGTTGTTGCTAGACAGAACGCCCTTGGTGAGCTTCAACGGAAAGAGGGCCGTTCCCGTCTTGAGAAAGGGCTTCCCTCCACCGAACTGCCACTCGGCAACCTGCATATCGGGGCCGTAGAACCAGGGGTCAAAGGCGGTTAGCTGGAGCCCGTACTTCATGAACCGAAAGCCCGCATTGTCCGTGCCCTCGTCACCCTGCATCCCGTCCTTGTAATAGGCGTAGAGAGTTCGGGTGAGAGAGTCGCCTTCCGTGAACTTCAGAACACAAAACCCGTTCTTCGGGTTGAGTGCTGAGATCAAGCGCCGCTTGAGGTCCTTGAGAGTGCGACGGTCTACCGCGTGGAGGTAGACCGGAATCATGATCTGACGGGCGGCAACTCGGGAGCCTCGGTAAATGGAGCCGTCCAAGTTCGGACTGTCGTCCGCATGGAGTTCCACGGGAGGCATGTCCAAGCCGGTGGCCCCGGCCTGAATCAGAATGGCTGGCCATTCCCGGTTTGCGAAGGAGGTGAGGGGGATTTCCTCCCCCTCACCATTAGAGCCCGTAATCGTCACGTGGGTGTGACCCCACGCCACCGGCTGAGGGGGCAGCGGTAGGGGTGCCGGCTGCTGGTCCTTGACCGATGGCGTAATTGCCGGAATTGGCATGGGGCCTCCAAATGACTGCTACATGGCTGACATAACCTCCGCGTACTGCATGGCCCGCAGAACGGCCTGTGTGGTGTCCTCCGACTTTGCCTCGTGCACGTGAATCTCGTACGTCTTGCCCTGGAGCATCCGGCGAGTATCTGCGGAATCGTGCACCCGCTCACCACCCCGGAAATTCACCAGCTCCGGACCATGCTCTCCAACAAGGCGAAGACCAGGCGACGCCGAAAGCGTCCCCGACCAGTAGCCCTGATTACCAGAGAGGGCCTGAGGCCATCCGGCACCATAACGGTGGATGGCGTAGTTCAGGCCCGCATAAATGGATGCAAGACCATTTAGGCGACCGAGAGACTGGTAGGGGCCGGCATAAGCGGCAAAGGTCGCCGGGATGGTCTGCATGAGACCCGCACTCGCGCCGATATTCGGATTGAGTGCGTTGCTGTCCCAGTTGTTCACCGCGTTCGGGTCGCCGCCGGACTCCACCTTGATTCGGTGAAGAATCAGGTCGGTGTAATCCATGCCGATCCCGAGTTCCCCAAGGACACGCTGAACTGTCGGGCGCCACCGAGTGACCTGGTCCCCGGTTGGGTCGAGCTTTCCACCTAGGACATCCGTGAAGTTGAGCGCTTCCTTCGGAATGCCACTCGCATTGACCTTCTCGTCCTTGCCAAAGTCGAAAAGCCCTTCGGTATTGGGCATGGCTTCCTTGGCCGTGCTCAGGACATCCATGAAGACCGACCTGGCGTAGTCGCCGGGCGCGTCGTAAATATCCTTGATGGCCTTGACCATGTCCACAAGCTGATCCGTCTCGGACGAGGCCATGTCCCAGATCGAATTGAATGCCTCGGTAACACTTCCGATGGGGTCGGTGATGAGGTCCTTGGCACCCCCGACTAGGGCCTTGATGGACTCCCAGGTGCCGCCAAGGAGGTTTTTCCCGGCCTCCTTCAGAGTGTTGACCGAGAAAGTGTCCCCGAGGAACTTCCCGCCTCGCTGGACGATGTTCCCGTTGCCCTTCCACACGTCATCCCAGAAGTAGTCTCCGAGAATCGGCGCCAGGGTTCCACCGGCAATACCGGCAACCTGACCGAGAACGGTCGGGACCCGTCGGAGGAGCTTCCAAGAATCGTCCGTCACGAAGTCGAACATGCCCTTGAAGCGGTCGGCGACCCCGGAACCAATCCACCGAGACGTATTGGTTCCAACGCCGATCATTCCAGCCCGCGCGTCACCGCCGATGTCGTCCGAGGACCTGGCAAACGTCATCACGTTTGTCGCCCCGGTTGCGTACGGCCAGAGATTCTGAAGGCGGATAGCCTCTGTGATCTCATTGAACCCGAGACGGCCAGCGATACCACCGCCGGCGTACCGGCTCAGCTGACCCTTTCGAGCCGCCGCATTCCAACCATGAATCAGTGCTGGACCAAGAGCCGCGGTGACCTCAGGTCGAAGAATCGCCTCACCCGGAGAAAGGATGGCCGGGATGGAGTCGACCCCGGGCGCATAGCCCGGGAGGATGCCACCAGTCGCATACTTCTTCTTGTTGTCCGGCTTTGAAGGGCCAGGCGAGTTGGAGCCGCCGGGCGCCTTCTTCGAGATGTTGTCGATCGACTTGTCAAGGTTTTCGGCATGCCCGTGAGCGGTGTTCAGGGCACCGCTCAGCTTCTCGACTTGCTCCTTGATGTCCTTGAGAGACCGGCCGTTCAGAAGGCCTATTCGACCGGCAAGACTCTCCGCTCCGGTCCCCTGACCGACCTTGCCGTAGGCGTTGTCAGCGGCGTTGTAGACCGAATCGAATTCATTCTTGAGCCCGGACAGAGACCTCTGATTCAGAAGACCTATCCGGCCAGCTACCGAGCCCGCTCCGGTGCCCTGGCCTACCTTCTCGTGGACCTGATCGGCAGAGCTGTGCAGAAGCGAGAACTCCGACCGCAGACCAGACAGCGAGCGCTGATCGAGGAGGCCAACCCGGCCGGCCACCGAAGTGGCGCCGGTACCCATGCCGACCTTGTCATAGACCTCGTTGGCCGCAGAGTGGACCTGGTTGAACTCGGCTCGAAGCCGGTTGAGGTTCTTACCGTCGAGCTGCCCCACGGCCAGGGCCGTGTTCTCGATCTTGTCCTTCAGATCCCCAGCTGCACCGTGCGCGCCGTCGAGCTGGAGTTTCAGGCCTACGAGCCTCTTGCCATCGAGCTGGGTGACCTCGCGCTGAGCGTCACGAAGAGCAGCCGTCAGGCGTTCGGCCTTCTGCTCGGTGTCACCCAGCTCGGCCTGAATCGCGCTGAGCGAGGCCCTGTTCAGAGGCTCGATCCCCTGCATCTGGACCTGGTGGACCTCGGCCCTCGCGGACTGGGCCGCATTTTCGACACTGCGACCACCACCAGACAACTCCTGAATGATGGAACGGAGTTCGGTGCTGTTGACGGCCTGAAGCTCCCGACGGAGCTCGGCGGTCTGGCGGTCCGCCTCCCGGATCTGCTGCTCAAGGTCACGGATCTGAGCAATGGTGCGGCGCTCGTCACCAGCAGTACCGCCGGTGAGCTCAATCCGGCGCTGTCGGTAGCCGCTCAGGAAGCCGTCACCCTCGCCTCGGGAGGCGACGCCGGCACGGGCCTGACGGGCCACACGGGTTGCTCCGCGGACACCTCGACCAGCAGCCGTGACGGGGGCCGAGACCAGGCCGAACGCAGTGCCGGCCAACTTCCCGGCCTTGCCCAGCAACTTGGCCAGGGTTCCTACGACGATGGCGGCGGGGCCCAAAACGGCCGCGAGCTGAGCGGCCTTGACCAGGAGATCCCGAAGCGCTGGATGCTCTTCGAGATATTCCGATGCCTTCTTGATCCATTCGGTCAGCTTCGACAAGGCACCGATAAATTTCTCAAGCATGATCTTGAGCGTTGGGAAAGCAGACTTGCCGATGTCCTGGACGTCATTCAGAAGGCCACCCTCATAGGTGGTTACGCCGTCCTGGGTGACCTTGTGGCCCATGATCTTCTGGCCGAGCCCGGTGTAGTTGTAGGAGCCGTCCTCACCCTCGCTATAAAACAGCTTGCCAAGGCGGAACTGGGCGTTCTCCTTCATGTTTTCAAGGCGCCCGGAAATGGTTGCGCCACCCATACGCTTGGCGGCACCCATCAAGTTTGGCTCACTCTTCCAGTGCTCAAGAAGCTTCTGGATCAACTGCTCGCCGGACAAGCCCCCAGTGTCCTTGGCTCGTGCCATGAAATCCATCAACTGGGCCGACGCTTCGTAAGTCGCGGGCTGTTCAAGGATGGCACCAGATTGCTTGGTCATCTCCGCCTTGGCCTTAAGTTCGGCCGGAGTGAAAGCGCGGTCCTTGAAACCAACCATCTTCGCGATCTGCTGAGCCGGGAGACCAATTGCTCGCTCAAGCTGCTTCAGGTTTCGGAGCGGCGTTCGGCCCATGTCCTGGATCACCTCAAGGGCATACATGCCCTGAGACACCATGACCGGGTCGAGAACGCCGCCGTATGCGGCCGAGTCGCCGATCATACGGACCATGTCCACGGATCGCTGAGCGACCTCGGAGGATCCCTTGGACTTCTTCTCCGGGTCGGTCGAGTTGAAGTCGTGATTATGAGCTGCATTGGCTCGCGCATAACGCGTGCCGTATTTCAGCATGTCGGTGATCGAGTAAGGCGTCTCGACACCAAAGGAAGTCATCTGCTCAAGAAGCGAGTTGACATCCTTAAGCTGGATACCCATCCCGGAAAGGCCGGTCTGAGAGGAGATCATGGCGTCCGCGGACTTCACTCCGATCGCGGTTGCGGCGGAAGCCGCAAGGCCGAGAGGGGCCACGATCTTGTTGACGAGGAGATTTCCCGTCTCGGTGATCGACGTACCGAACTTCTCGGTACCCTCCGTCAACTTCTTCCAGCCGCCCTGCATTCGGGTGAGGGCGCTGGTGTGCGAGGAGCTGACCTGAGACATGATCGTGCGGGTCTGGGCGAGCTGCTGACGAAGCCCGTCCCGAACGGCGGTGGTCTGGGCTATCTGGTCCCGGAGGGCATCGCGATGGGCGGCCTGGCGAACAAGGGCCGTTTCCCGGATGGCGGCCTGGGTTTCGCGCTCAAGACGAAGACGAGTCGCCTCGATCTCCCGATCGATTCGGACCTCATCCTCAAGGGCCCGCTGTCGGAGGGCCTGTTCCTCGCGTGCTGCCCGAGCTGCCTCCTCGGCCTGGCGGCGGAGGCTGGTGATGCGCTCCCGCTCCTGCTGCTGGGTAAGCCGGCTGCGAGCCGTCGCAGCCTCGGTCTCCTGGGCCACCGCAGTACGAAGGGCCCGCTGAGTGGCGGTCGACGTCTCCTCGGCAAGGGCCTGCTTCTGCTCTTCGAGTCGACGGGCCTCAGTGAAACGCCGAGCGGCCTCGGCCCCGAACTGGGTCGTCAACTGGCGCTCGATCCGCGCCAGGGTCTCCGCGGAATCCTTACCCTCAGTCTCGACGGCCTTCTTGGCCTTGGCGGCTGCGGTCGCGGCAGCCTTCGGCAGGTCGGCGAACCCCTTGGTGGCCGCCGCCGACAGCGCCTTGCTGGCCTCGGTGCCGGCTTTCTCCATCTGCCGAGTCAGGTCGGCCTTGAAGCGGGTCAGGGACTCCCGGCTGAGATCCGTGCTGATCTCGATGTAGCCGCTGCCAACCTTGATCGGGCCGCGAGTTGATGGCGCCATGCGGCCTCCAGGTCAGAGTGAATTCATTCGTGCGAAGAAGTCGGCCACCCCTGGCCCATCGGCGAAGTCCGACTCAGCGGTGCCGAGTTCGGTGTGATCGACGCCCGGCCGAGGCACTGGCTCCGGGATGGGGAGGTCGTCCGTGTCGGACGAATTGGCCTTGATGAAGAGGTAGTTGGACGCTTCAAGCGCATCGGACATCCGCGCAAGCAGGTGTTCCGCGGTGCCCCACTGCGCGGTCTCGTCCAGCTCCGCCAGGAGCAAGGAGCGGCCCGGCCGGCGCATCAGGGCGGAGATCAGCACGTGTACACGACGGAGGGAGAGCCGTCCGCGCCAGAGGTCCAGGAGATCGACCCCGTAGAACTCCAGGAGATCGGCCTCCAGGGCCTCACTGTGCTCCTGGATGACGCGGACGGTTGCAATCAGTTTCCCGAGCCGGCCTGAGCCGTGTTGACCTTGTCGGCGAGGGCCTGGAAGTCACGGATGCTGGGCCGCGTGGCGCGGTACTCCGCCCAGGACTCCTCACCCACGATCAGCCGAACGGCCTCCAGCTCGTCAGTGGCCTCCAGCAGGTCAAGCGGCATGTCGAGGGGCGCCGGCACGCTGAAGGTCATGCCAGCGTGCTCGAAGGTCGTCGGGGACTCGGTGGCCTCTGCCTTTGCGGCAGCGACGGACTTCGGGGCAGCGGTCTTCTTGGCAGCAGCCATGGGGGAACTCCAGCATCTAAAAGGGAAGAATGGGGGCCGGGGACTATGAGCCCTCCCCGGCAAGGGCCTTCGGCTGGTTAGCCGGAAACGACGGTGCAGGTCTTCGAGGAACCCGTTTGAGTCTTGTCAGCCACGGTGTAGCAGTAATCCACACCGGCGTGAGTCACCTTGATCTCAGCAGTCGTCTGAGGCTTCGGAATGGTCACGTCGAAGGTGCCATCAGAAGTCAGAGTGGTCTGAAGCTGAAACGCAGTGCTGGCGCCGTTGAGGAGCTTCACAGTTGCCGGACTGGTAATGCCGGATGCGGCAACCCGAGCGGTCCATGCGGTGTTGGCGCCATCGTTCGTGGCAAAGCCAGGAACCGTGACCGTCGAGGCGAACGGCGCCGGAGGGGTGACGCCGCCACCGGTTCCCTTAATGGAGTCGTTGGTCAGGACGTAGCCCAGGCTGCCATTCGCATCAAGAGCGCTGATGGTGAGCTCGTACTTCTGGGCCTCAGTTCGCTGAAGGGTAATCGCACCACGATCCGAGATCATCGCCCGCGGAATCACACAGCGATACCGAACGCCCTTCTGAGACCAGTCCACGACCAGGGTAATTTCCTGGAGTTCAGGGGTGCTGGAAAGGTCGAGACGATAGGTCCCGGTCTCCTGGCCCTGAGTGTCCTTGACTGGGATCCAGGGGGCACCCCAGAACAGCTCAGACGTGAGCTGATTGGTCTCCAGAAGAGTCGCCTTGATCTGCATGCTCGCAGACTTGACGTTGTACAGAACCGGGGTAGCAGACTGCCACGCATTAACCGGGTCCGTCTCGATCGAAGGCGTAATAGTGACGCCACCCTCATCGACATAGCCGAGCGCCTTGTAACCGGTCGGGACGGCCTTACCGTCGCCGACATCCACGGGCAGCTGAGTGCCGGTGGGGAGCCCATTTGGGGCGGGGGCGACAAAGATGCCCCCGCCGGGCGCGAATCGGATCTTCTGAGCATCGTTCGCCATAGGCGCTGCCTCCGGGCATAAAAAAAGCCCCGAGGCCACGAGGGGGCCGCAGGGCTTAGACAGGAAAGGTGAGTTTTTGGGGATTCCCCGAACGGGGGAGAGGATCGGCGGGTATGCTCAGCCGATATGAAGATGGCTTACGTGCACCACGAGGGAAAGGCCTACGCCTACCTGCGGTACGAGCCGGACGTGCAGAGCGTGGCGATCCTCGCGGAGGTCCATGTCCTTGGTGGCTATCAAGGCCGGGGATGGGGGAGCGAACTCCTGAGGCAGATCACCGCGGACGCCGACGCATCAGGTGTGGTTCTGATGCTCTCCGTCGAGCCGGGCCCGGAGGGCCTGACCCGCAACGAGCTGACGGCCTGGTACTCCCGGTACGGATGGGAGCCTGTACGCAACGAGGCCAGGGAGGTTGAGCCAGATATCCTCTGCCGACTGCCTCACGCCGCGATGTAGAACAGCGAGACTTCGCCGCCGTACATGTGCTCTCTGGACACCGAATCCGGGTAGTACCGGGGCCGGTCAATCTCCGCGACGTCGAGCACCAGGGCGCCGCCGGCCTCTTGGCCGGGCAGCTCCTCAAGGAGGTGCTGGCGGACCAGGAGCGCGAGGCGTTTAGCCTCTGCGCGGTCCTCGGCGTACACGTCGTACTCGACGTCCGCCCTGTCCATACGGTTCCGAACCAGGCGGTGGCCACCCGATTCATTCAGGTAGACGGTCGTCTCGCCGGCCTCGCGGCCTACCAGGTCCCCGGTCACACAGCCCTTGGGCAGGCTGGGGAGCGAACTGAGGTACTCCCAAAGGGAGTTAACCGGGTCGATCACTCGATCCTCGCCTTCACCAAGGCCTCCCGCAGGAAGAAGCGGCCGGGGTGCCGGCGGCCTCCGCGATCGCGGTATCCGCGCTCCTGGAGCATGGTGTGTCGGACCTCGCGGTCAGCTTCAATGACCACCTGGCCGTACCAGCCGCCCTGATAGAGGGTGACGAGTGCCGAGATGTTCCTCTTCGAGCTGTTCCAGTTGTTCCGGGTTGCGGAGGCCCGGGGGCTCTCCTTGATCGCCAGAGCGGCAACGTCGGCAGTGTGCAGCTCCACGATTTCCTTGGCCTGGGCGAGAGACAGGATCTCCCGTTCCCAGTTCCGGTTCATACGCAGGGTGAACCTGGTCATCGACGCACCCTCACAGCCTTGATCGTGATGTGACTGAGGACGCCGGCCCGCCAGTGAGCGGGCTCGTCCTCGACCTGGTAGGTGACTCCGCGGACCGTGATCCGGTCTGCGGAGTCGACGACGGCACTCGACGGGAGGTAGACGAGCAGGCGGTCAACTGTGGTCTCGCGCTCGGGAGATCGGACCGTGTAGGGCTTGCCCGGTTGAACCGAGGCAAGTCCCGACCAGACCCGAGTGGAGTGCTCCCAGTCCCGCCGGTTGGTGTACGCGTCCGCCACCAGGGCAGCGCGGTGGATTTCTACGGGCTCGACGTACCGGGGCACGGGGTCACCTCCCGGACGAGGGGTATAGAGGAGAGTGCCCGCCGGTAGCGGCGAAGCCCCGACTTGGCGGCTTCCGAAAGACCGGCCGTCGAGGCGGAGGCCGAGAACTGGATCTCCAGCTCACCCGTCCGCTCCGAGATCACGCCGGGAGTCACGGCGAGCCACCGGATCACCTCGGCACAGGCCACGACCTTGAAAGAGGCCGGAGGGTTGACCCGGTCCCAAGTCCCGGTGCAGTGCTCGGCGATGAGCGCCGACACGTCGTCCAGCAGGGCATCAACCCGAGGCTTCTCGTCGTCCAGGACGGGCCGCCCGAGACGGGCGGCCACATCCTCAACGGAGGCATAGGCGGCCATTAGCCCGCCGGCTGCTCGGTGATCGAAATCTTGAGACCGCGCACAAACTTTTCGCCGATGGTGGTACCGCGGACCGAATAGTCTGGGTCTTCCTTGACGGTCGCCAGGCCGTACATGGTATCCAGGCCGATCGTGTCCGCCTTCTTGCCGAAATCATAATCGATCAGCATTCGGGTAGCGATTCCGTTGACATTCTGGATGGAACCGTTGACGGCACCCATCGGAATGGCTGGGCAGGCCGAAACCAGGAACAGCGCCGAGCGGTGGAAAAGGTACATCTCCAGGGAGAAGGAGTTGTGGATCACGATATCGAAGCCGTAGATTCGGCCGATGGTCGCCCGGCGAAGCGCGTTGGTGTCGCCGGAATAGTCGACCGCCACGAATTCCGGATCCTTCAGGAGGATCGCCTCAACCTCGGGACCGGCAATCAGGTATCGCTCAGAGGCCGGCACGTTGGCAAGATTGAGCGCGAGGCGCGCATCCACCAGGGCCGTCCGGATGTTCAGGGCGCGCTTCGAGAGGGTTGCCGCAGTACCGTCCGCAGCCGGAATGGTCACGGAAACGTCGCCGCCGATCGCGTTCTTCTGGCCGGCAGTCAGCGAGGAACGGTTGATGTTCGCCTTGATGAAGGCCGCGGTGGTGTCATCGAAGTACTCCGCAAAGCCCCGAGTGAGCTTCGAGAGGACCTGAGAGCCGAACTGGCGCAGATCAAACGCCACCTGCTCCATGGAAAGGACGGTCGAGTTCTGGGCAAGCGTGGTGAGCTGAACCGGAAAACGCGACTCGTTAATGAAGCCGGTCGGCGCCTTACGGTCAGCCGAAGGGAGTGGCCGGTCAGACGCAGCCGCGAAAACATTCTTGTCACCCGTAATTGGGTTGGTGATCGGCGCGGTAATCCCGCCCGCCACAACCGGAATACCTCGGGACTCACGGTTGACGTTGATCACGTCACCGACGCCACCGGTGAAGTTCAGCTCCGAATACCGAGCCGGAAGGGAGCCGAGAGTAAGCTGCCGGTCCAGAAGGCCTAGAGCAGCAATAGTGACCTGCTTGGGGTCAAGATTAAAATGATGTGTGGTAGGTGCCATGCATGCTCCAGGGCATAGAAATAGCCCCGGCACCCAACCCGCAAGGGGGAGGGCAACAGGGCTTAGGAGTTTGAAGTTACTTGCTCATACGGCAAATCCCCGGGAGCAAGGAAGGGGGGCAGAAAGAGCTTAGAGGAACCGGCCGCCGGCGATCAGGTCGGCAAGCTCACTAGGGTCCATGCTCGTGATGCCACCGCCGGTGCCCCGGTGGTAGCCGGCGCCCTGAAGCTCAGGGAACGTCGGCTCGGTCGACGGCTTCGGAAGGGAATCGATGTACCCCTTCACCTTCTCCGCGTCGGCCTGGCCGTCATCAGCCAGAAACCGGCCTAGATCCAGGTAGTCCGTCGACACGATCACGCCCGCGGTGGCCGCCTGGGCACGAATCTCCGCCTGCACCAGAGAGATGCCGACCTCGGACAGGGCAGACTGGCGCCCCTCGGCACGAGCATCAGCTAGCGCCTTCTCCTGGTCAGTCATGTTCGCCGCCTTGAGGTCTTCCAGTTCCTTCGAAGCGGTCTTCCAGCGCTGTTCGTTCTGGCGACTCAGCGCCTTCCACTTCTCGGCCTCTACGGCCTGGTCAGCTGGCGGAGTCTCCGGGGGAGTAGTCGGGGTGGTCGGCTCGGACGTGGAAGAAGTTTCGGTCATGGGGTATCTCCATCTCGGAACTCGCCATTTCGGCGACGGTTACTTGGCTTCGTGGATCTTCCGGTTTGCGTTACCGGCGTTGCCCTGAGGTGGCTTGCTGGCAGCTTTCTTCGCTTCTAGATCAGCAGGGTCGTGCTGTGGCTGCGGGCCAAGCTTCTGAACCTCGGAGGCCGCCTTTGCGTCTTCCTTCCGCATTTCGCGGAAGGATTCGATCTGGGCGGAGGAGTATCCGGCGTCGGACCAGAGTTGTTCCTCGGGGACGTTGAGCTGCTTGAGCTTCAAAAGCGCGTCAATGTGCTGGGCTTCGGTCCGGTATTCCGGATCCTTCCAGACCGTTTCCAGGCTGAAGGCGTCTCGGCGCTTGTCGCCCTTGATGGCGAAGCAGAGGCGAATTACCCGCTCCCAGGCCTCACCAAAGTGCAGCATGCGTTCCCGGACCTTTGCGACTAGACCGGCCTCGGCCGAGATAATCGACTCGCCCGAAGGGGTCGAGCCCCCATTTACCAGGAAGTAGTGGTGCGGGAGGCGAGATACAGAACTGAGGTGCTGGACGAGCATGCTGACCAAGGTCACGTAATTCCCGAGGTCGGCGGCCGGGAATGATCCGAAACGTGCCTGGGGATCCTCTGCTTGAAGGATCTTGTCCACTGCGACCTTGAAGGGCTCAATCGGCCGACCGTCGGCGTCCTCCTGGATCTCAAGGCCAGTGACATGCCTTTGGGGGAATGCCGCCATCTCGGATGCGGTCAGGGCGTCCATGATCGTCTTGTTGATCGCATCCTGAATCGGGATGCAGTTCGTCAGATCGGAGAACGGGTCGCCAAGGATTCGGGACCGGTTGTTGAAGGCTACGACGGGAACCGTCTGGAGGGGATTTCGGGCCCTCTTGCCCTTCTCCCAGTCGGTCTCTCCGAAAGACACCTCGTAGACGTATTCCTCGGTCCAGAGAGTTGCTCCGATGCGGCCCCAGGAGTCCGTGTTGAACTCAGCTGCGGCTTCGATCTCTGTCAGACTGCCAGCCTTGTACTGCACGGCCATACGTTCAGCGGAGGCCGGCGTGATGATGGGCTCTCCGACCTTGTTCGGCCAGACCTTGGCATAGGAAGTCCCCTGAATCATCGCGTCCAGGTGGACCGCCGTACTCAGGGCGTCCATGCTCGACCGCTGCCAGAACTCACGGGCGTCCCGGTTGGTTCCGGAATCGCCAGGGAGCGAGAAGGCATCGACATGCATTCGCTCGTTGGCCGAATCGATGATCATGCCGCAGAAGTTGTCTCGCCACTCTGAGAAGACCTCACGAAACGCATCCTTGTATCGCATCTGCGAGAAGGCGAGTTTCTGCTGATTTCCCTCGTAGTACTCGGCGAATCGCCGTATCGGCGAGCCGGGACCCGGGAGCTTGGAGTGGAGGTATGCAAGCCACTGAACCGGGGTTTCCGGAGGGCCTATTGCGCTGTAGCCAGCTGGGGGGACGATCATGCAGCCTCGCTAAAAGCCAACTACGCGCCTCCGCCGCGTTTTCAGGCGGCCGTCGGCTATGGCATCGGCTCGTGCTTCAAATGCGAGGACGGCACATACGGCCAGGTCGATTTTCTTCTTGGAACGGGGACTGTCCTTGGTGATGAGGAACCCCTGCGGGACCTCACGGGTAACGGCATTGAGCACGTGGCGAGCAAGGTTTTCATCGCCGTCATGGTGGAGATCCTTGACCATCACAGCGGTACGAAACCGCTCGATTGCCTGGGCCATCCTCGTAGGCTTATTAGTCCAGTACTCGAAGACGTAGTCAGTGCCCCGCCCGTCGTTATGTTCAAGGGCCCATCTGCCGATGTTCTCCTGCCAATACGGGGGGTCGGCGTACATCCACTCAACCCTGTAGGTGGAGAAGGCCCGAGAAACGGCGGCTTCCACCGCCAGGACGTCGACTTCCCAATCCGGCTGTCGGGGATCTCGGGGGTTCTCCCAGAGCCCGAGGACGAAGAGCTTCCCGTCCCGGAGGCGAACGCCGACAATTCCTGTCGCGTCACCGCGGATACTCCCATCAAAACCGATTGCGATCTGATCGCCGGACTTAATGGGGTCCTCGTCGTCCTGGCAGGCTTCCCACTCAGATTTACTCATCCAGCCGTCGCTACTCTCAGCGATGGTGTTGAAGAAGAATCGGAGGTAGGTGGAATCCGGGGTTGTCCGGTCGAAGAGGATCGTCCGGGTCAGGCCGGGAATATCGGCCCAGGTGGCGTCTCCGTAGGCCTCGACCAGGGCGGCCTTGACCTTCTCCTCGTCGCGAAGCTCGCCGGCCTCGATATCGCCTTCAAGGCAGTCGTACAGCCAGAACCCCTGACGGACCATGTCCGATTCGTGGATCTGCTGAGCAACACTGTCTTCATTGGGATTGTAGGCGTTGGTGGTGGAAACCCATCGAGAGCCCGCGGAAGTGGTCTTCTCGATATTCCGCTTGAGGGTCTGATAGAAATCAGGACCCCCATTGGAGCCCACCCAGTGATGGCATTCGTCCATCAAGCAAAAGGTGGGCCGGTTACCTTCGCTGGTACGGCCGGCGGTCGCCTTCGGCCGGATCGTTCCCGGTTTGCCAGACTTGAACTGGATGACGGCCTTGCCGATGTCCAGGCCGAATTCCTTCTCGGCCGGGGACTCCGAGAGCATGCCTCGGATCATTTCCATGGTCTGATCGGTCTGGTCGAGCGCAGTGGCGCCGATCTGCACCGTCGGCAGGGGGACCCGCTTAGCTACCGGGAGCGCGAAGGCATCCCAGTGAGAAAATCTGCATGGCCCAATAAATTCAACAATCGCCAGGGCCGCCAAGAGCGGCGTCTTACCCCAGCCCTTGGCCCTTCGGAGGGTGCCGGCGCTGTAGCGCCATGTCCCATCCGGGTTGATGGCGTAGAACCAGAGGACGAACCTCAACTGCTCAGCGGTGAATTTCCAGGGCTCGCCTGCGTGCTCGCCGTCCGGCTGGACGATGTACTTCTGACACCAGCGAATGACTTGGTAGCCCAGCGTCTCACTCGGAGAAGGGACCCCGGCAGGCAGATTTCCAGTCTGCACGGGCTCACCTCATTCACGAGTTCAGCAGTCGGAACAACTCCTCATCGAGGTCTGTGGTGGTCTCGGCCGGCGCCTGGTCGGCGTCCCGGTCCTGGTGCTCGGGCTCGATGGAGATGCGAAGGCGGGCACGGTCCTCAGTCGTTGCGCCCCACTTGGCGACGCGCTGACGGATTTCACCGGCAAGCTTCAAGTCGCCCTGGTACAGGGCGTCTACGAGCTTCGTAGTGATCTCCAGCTCGGCCCAATCGGTCTCTGCCCAACGCGCTGACTGGGGCGAGGTCGCCCACGTCCTCCAGAAGCGGCGGGCGCCGCTGGTAGTGATGCCGAGGCCTCGGGGGAGTTCCCGGCCGGGCTGGGCATCCGCCGCCAGCTCCTGGGCATGCGCGTGCTTGTTGCGACGAACCGCGTTCTCCTTGGGGCGGGGCCCGCGGGTCATCGGAGCCTCACCCGGCTCGCGTCGACCTCGTAGAGGTCGGCCAGGTCATCCAGCTCGGCACGCGCATCCTGCTGCCAGTCACGTCGGCGAACCGCCCGCGAGTGCCAGGCCGGAGCCGGCCGACCGCTCATGCAGCCGTCACAGGTCCCTGCGCAGTGGGTAGGCGAGATGGCAGACCTCCGCGAATAAGTGAAGCCCGCCCCCTACATAGGGGAGCGGGCTGAGAGTGATGGTGGTGTGCTGGACCCGATTCGAACGGGTGTTTCCTCCCTGCACGGGAGGCGCCCTGGGCCGCTGGACGACCAGCACCGTTCCCCTCCGCACCTGATCAGGGAGACGGCAGGAACCTGCGGGCGCGACCCGCATGGAACAGGTGGGGGGAATCGAACCCCCGCACGCGGTTTTGGAGACCGCTGCTCTCTACCAACTGAGCTACACCTGCAACATCCCGTGATACACAGCACGGGCACCTCGTCCGGACGACAGGACTCGAACCTGCGACCACTTCCATATGAGAGAAGTGCTCTACCAACTGAGCTACGTCCGTTCGGGACCGCCCCTGCGGTCCCGGTATGTCCTCATCCTGTGGCAGAGCCGGCGGCAGGGCCACAGGTTTTCGCTCCGGTCTGATCGGCAGGGCATGATCCTGCGGCCTCTCGGTCCCAAACCGAGCGCTCTTCCAGCTGAGCTACGACCAGTTGGCCGGCCGGATTAGCCACCGGCCGGTGGGGGAAGGCGTCAGGCGTGGCGGTCGCTGCCGTACGTCTTGCGTCGGTGACAGTCGCGACACAACACCCAGAGGTTGCTGAGTTCCCAGGAGCCACCGCGGGCAACCGGGACAAGGTGATCGACCTCCAGGTCCTCACGGGATCCGCAGCTCTGGCACCGCCAGCGGTCCCGGCTGAGCACCCGAACGCGGCGGGAGGACCAGTCGCTGGGTCGGCACGCGTTGCGGGCCGAGGTCCGGTCCCACGGGCGACGGAGCTGGTGGCCGGTACACCGACCGTCACGCGCCGTTCGGAAAGTACACCCGCTCACCAGGCAAATGGACGCGGCTCTGGGCATGGTCACCTCCCGATGGTCTGTGGCCCCGGCCGGATGCTGGTCTGGCAGCCGGGGCCGCCCCGGACCGCTCTTGGAGATTGAAGTCTCAACAAGGGGTCATACAGGGTGTCTGGTAAGTTATGTAGCTATCTGTAGAGATTTCAAGAGACCTTAGTAGTCTTTGGTCTTACTTCTCTTAGTTGGTCTCTCACTAAAGACGTATGTGTCTTGCGGGTGACCCTCAAGACACGAGCTCGTTGAGGTGAGACGTAGCTCACAAAGATTCGAACGTGCGTGCTAGAATCCCCGCTCAACGCATGTTTTGAACGTGTTCAGGTTTTCGGCTGCGGCACGGGCCGGCGGCCTTGACTTGATGTGAGGGGTGTCGGTGGGTAGTCTCGTAGTGATGTCGCTCCCTGCCCAGGCTCATTCATTTCTCTGGCGCCTACAAATATTAGGGGTTCCTCCATGGCAAAGCTTCCCCCGGATTCGGACCTGCAAAAGCTGTTTATGCGCGGAATGTCGGACCAGGAACTCTCCGTTCAATATGATGTTTCGGTCCAGGCCGTGAATCTTCGGAGAAATAAGCTGAACATGGGGGTTTGGTCCAATGGGTCTGCCGTTATGCAAGCCAATTCCATGGTGGCAAAAATTTGGACCGTTCAGTCACACAGTGGCGCTGGAAGTCATCACGTTACGTCGAAAAACCAGTCACTTCGCCTCTATCTGCGAATGAGGCTCGGAGATTCGCTTAGTGCGCGCCAGCTGCACACGGCGAACCTCTTTGAGGCTCGATTGAGGCGCGAAGGCACGGTCCTGGACTACTCCCTGGTGGATGGCTTCATGTACGTGCCAAGGACTGAGCGGGACGGGCGCCTTGTTGTCAGGTGGCCCGCCGACAGGCCCCTCCCTGAGGGTGAAGAGCTAGAGCTGTGGTGCCTGGGGGCCGAAGAGTAGGTTCTTGCTCCGACTGAAGGTGACCGGCGGCCGACGGCCCCCCAATTGGGGGGCCTGTTTTGTTGTCTGAGGATTCGTCAGGGAGTTGCAAGCAGTGATCGTGACGAGGGTCACACTTGAAGTGAGGGGCGAGTGTCACCGTCGTACTGTAAGTTCACTATCGATCACAGGCCGTGCAAATAATTCTGTGCACATGTTCAGGGAGGGGTCGTATGCTGTCGATACTTCGCGGTGCTCCAGTGCGGGCGGAACCTGCAACGGAGCGGGTTCGACAGGAGATCCGTAGCAGTAAGACCCTGTCTAGCGATGTCATAACCTCGCAAGGTGTTGTCATCGCCCATTGGGTGGCTCAGCCGGTGGGGGAGTATTGGGATGTCTGCTTTGGCGACGTCTTGAGCGCTGCGGACGTCTCCGAGATTTTGGACCTTGAGGAACGCATATTTCTCGCTTGTGGACTTCGCGTTCGGGATATTGTGGTTGAACGAGAGGTATTTTCGACACCGCACCCATACTTTCCTGCAAGTGCCGCCCACACGTTTGTCCGTTTCTGCCCGAAAGTGGCCATATGATAAGTATTGAGACGATGCCCCGAAGCGTCAGTCAAACTGAGCAGTACGAGCGGTGCGGCTGGCGCTTTTTTCTGCAACGAGTCGAGCGAGAGACCCCGCTGCCGGCGGCCTGGTCGCACCACGGGACAGCCTTCCATAGTGCGGCCGAGGCTTTCGAAAGGTCTGGTCGGCAGATGTCCGAAGATGAAGCCGTACAGCTCTTCTCCGACGAGTATGCAGACCGAGTGAACGAGTCCCTGGACCAGGAGCCCAACACCCGCCGCTGGCTCTCGGCCTCTGGCTCTGGCGCTGACGACATTGAGCGGCGGTACGTCCTGGGTCAGGAGCAGACGGCCCAGTACGTGAGGTGGGCCCGTGAGCACCAGCCGGTCATCTGGCAGACGCCCGAGGAGAAGCCGGCACTGGAGCTGTACTTCATGGTCGAGATCGGCGGTGTACAGGTCAGGGGATACATAGATCAGCTCATCGACGAGGCCGGGAACTCGGGCTCGTTGAGGGTCCGCGATCTGAAGACCGGATCAACGAAGTCCGAGTTCCAGCTTCAGACGTACAAGGTGGCCGTCGAGCTGGCTCGCGGCGTCAAGGTGAATCGGGGGGACTGGTACCTCGCAAAAAAGGGCGGCCTGTCGAAGGCGGTTGACCTCGCCTCGGTCTCCGCGGAGCAGGTGGGCGAGCGCTATGCGGCGATGGATGCTGGCGTGAAGGCTGGCCGGTTCGAGGCGAAGCCCGGGTTCCTCTGTAGGTTCTGTGACTTGAAGCACAAGTGCTCTTTTTTTCGATAAAAACTTGAAATGAGGGGGAGGTTCGATCTATGGTTCAGGTGTTGCAAGAAAACAGCTTTTTTTTCACCAAGAACTTGAAGTGAGGGGGTGGGATGTACTCGCTGAATCAGTCCGCAACCATCCGCGGAGCGGCGGGGGAGCCGATCCCACACCCGTACACGGGTCTGAGTCGACTGGAGGTCGAGTTCAGGCGGGGGGAGTTCAGCCTCGCGGCGGCCGGCCCCGGGACCGGAAAGTCCCTGTTCGCGCTGAACCTGGCGTTGCACGGGAACATGCCAGCGCTCTATTTCAGTGCGGACTCCGGTGCGGCGACTCAGCTCAGCCGGGCGACGGCCATCATCACCGGGTCGGACGTCAAGGAGGTCAAACGGCGGCTCCTGGACGGGGACTTTGCTGATTACGCCGAGGTGCTGGCGAAACGGTGGTGGGTCCGGCTCGTCTACGAAGCGCGGCCCTCCCTGGCCGACCTGGAGGTCAGCCTTGCGGCCTACTTCGAGGTCTTCGGCTGCTATCCCCACCTCATTGTCGTCGACAACATCACGAATATCGACGTGGGCAGCGTAGGGGACGCGGAAAGTTTCACCTTCAGCTTGGAAGGGCTCTGTGAGTACTTGTCCGAGATGGCCCGGGAAACGATGGCTCACGTGCTCGCACTCCATCACGTGACGGGCGAGCACTCGGACGGAATGAAGCCGATCCCCTTGAGCGGTGTAAAGGGCAAGATCGGCCGGGTTCCGAGCCTGATCCTGACCATCCACAAGGAAATCGACGGAATGGACGGGCGGCTTCTGCACATCAGCCCGGTGAAGAACCGTGAGGGATATGAAGATTCCTCCGGGGGGACCTACAGCAGTTACGAGTTGGACCGCGTCAGCATGCGTCTGATACCGGCCGATGCCACTTTCTGAGGGGGAAAAATGACCACCTGCGGTTACACCATCGATCGGGAGATCGTGGACGTGCTCCTGGACCAGGAGCCGGCCCTCACCGCCGAGTCGATCCGGGAAGCCGGCGGGGGCCTGGTGGCCGTCGTCCTCACCGTCGAGGACCGCCGCCGTCTTCGGCTGCGGAAGCTCGCGCGGGACCTGCTCCGCCTCGGCGGTGGCTTCCAGGTCGCGGCCATCTCGGTCCGTGGGACAGACGGCACGCGTGACTGGGCGGTGGTCCCGCTGAGCTACCTCCAAGGCCTCGCCCGCGATCTGACGGACCTCCAGCAGCAGCTGCGGCTTGAGGCCGTGCTGCGACGGCGTGGCTGAGCCGCGCAAGGGCTACCGGCTGTGCACAGGCTGTGGAAAGAACCGGGCTGAGCGATATTTCCTCGGCACCCGCGGTCGGATCTGCTCAACGTGCAAGAAGGGCCGGCGCCGGTCAACAGCCCGGAACGCCCGGTTGGTAGCCACCTACGGTCTGACCTCCGAGGAGTACAGCCTCCTCCTGGCTGCCCAAGGCGGCCGGTGTGCGATCTGCCAGGAGACCCGACGCGGGAACCTCGCCGTCGACCACTGCCACACGACGGAGGCGATCCGGGGCCTGCTCTGCAACCGGTGCAACGGGCAGCTGCTCGCCCGGGGCGCACGGGACCGACCAGAGGTCCTGCGGCGGGCGGCCGACTACTTGGAGGACTTTCCGGCCTGGAAGGTGCTGGGCCCTCGCTACACCTACGACAACAGCAAGGGGGAGGAATGAAGCCATCGATCGGCGCCGTGCTGGCGCACTTCTACGGGATCCAGATCGAAAAAGACCGTACTGGTTGGCAGAAGGTCCTCTGCCCCTTGCACGCGGAGTCGCACCCAAGTGCCTCGGTGAACCTGGAAAAGGCCCGCTGGGGCTGCTTCGTCTGCGACGTCTCAGAAGACGGGATCGACGTCATCCGAAGGGAGATGAGTATTGGGTTCAGGGAAGCGTGTGAGTTCGCACGTGGCCGGTTCGGTGGAGGCGGCGAAGACGTATTTCCAGCAGTACCAAGGAAGTCCGGCCGAGGCGTACATGGCGGCCCGCGGGCTGGACGAAGTGGCGGCCAAGTTCGGGGTGGGATACGTCCGTTCGGCACAAATCGGCCATGAGCGGTACCGGGGGATGCTCGCCATCCCCTACCGGAGGCCGGCGGGCGGGGAACACGGAGTAGCTACCGTCCGGTTCCGGTGCATCCGGGATTCCTGTGTGAAGGACGAGGCGGGTTCCTTCTACGGGCCGAGCCGGAAAGAGAGGCACGAGGGCCATGGGAAGTACCAGAGCCTCCCGGGCGACAGCCCGCGCCTCTACAACACCCCAGCCCTGATCTCTTCCAGCCCGTATATCGCCGTCTCCGAGGGAGAGTTCGACGCGCAGGCCTCGGAACTGGCCGGCGTGCCCTGCGTGGCGGCTCAAGGAACTGGGGCGTGGGAGCGGCACTTCTCTCTCCCGCTGGTCGGATACGAGCGCGTTTACCACATCGCCGACGGCGACGAGGCCGGCCTCAAGGCGGCCGAGAAGCGAGCCACACAGACACCCAACGGCGTGGTGATCCAGCTCGGCGACGGCGAAGACATCAATTCATTCATCCACGCGTACGGCGCGGATGCCTACCGGAAGAAGCTCGGCCTGTGACCAGTATCTGGACCGTCGGGACTCGCGTCCGCGTCATCGCGGACGACCCCACCCGTGGATGGGTCGGCACAGTCCACTCATCGAACTACGCGAAGTGGCTGACAGCCGCGGCCGTCGTTCTGGACAACGACCCGGAACAGCAGCCGGCTTTCTACGTGGACGAGGAGCTGGAGGAGGTCGAGTGAAATGGCCGGTCGGCACTGAGGTGACAGTGACCTCATCAAGCGGTTCAACGCCAACCGTTCGTCTGCACGCGGGCGAGAAGGGAACCGTGGTCGAAGTCGACCAGGCGCCCTATCCGTACATCGTGGAACTCTCCACGGGATCCCATCTCCGATTTGCCGAAAACGAACTGGAGTCGACAGCCCAAACCGGGGATCCGGTCGATCATCCGGACCACTACACGTGGCTACCCATCGAAGTCATCGAGATCACCAGACACTTCGACTTCGTGCGCGGAAACGCCCTCAAGTACCTGCTGCGAGCAGGGCGAAAGGGAGACGCCCTTGAGGACCTTCGGAAGGCCCGGTGGTATCTCAATGATGAAATCCGACAGCTAGAAAAGGAGGAGACTGCTTGCGGCGAATCGTAGTAATCTCAGACACTCAGATCCCGTTCGAGGACAAGCGGGCACTCCGCAACGTCATCCGGTTCGTCGGCGAGTACCAGCCCGACGAGGTCCTGCAAATAGGCGACCTGGTGGACTATCCGGCGCCCTCCCGGTGGAGTGCGGGCACCAGGGCCGAGTTCGAAGGCAACGTGATCCGCGACTCGGAATACGCCAAGAAGGCGTTCCTGGAGCCGCTTCGCGCTGTCTACGGCGGGCCCGTGAAGATTCTCGAAGGCAATCACGACGAGCGCCCGCGGAAGTACCTCGCTAGCCGCGCGCCGGCACTTGCTGCGGAGGACACGTTCTACAGGTTCGAAAACCTGCTGGACTTCCAGTCCTTCGGTGTGGAAAAGGCGGACCCGTACTACCCGGTTGCGCCTGGATGGGTCGCCGTTCACGGCCACGAATCACCGGGCATGAGCCAGGTGCCCGGGGCCACAGCAAGGCTCAAGGCAGTGAAGGCCGGAACCAGCGTCATCATGGGCCACACTCACCGACTGGCGATCTCGCCCCACACCACCGGACACAATGGCAAGCTGAGTACGATCTACGGTTTCGAGGTCGGACACCTGATGGATGTCCGGCAGGCCGAATACCTCAAGGGCGGCCCGGCGAACTGGCAGAGCGGATTCGGCCTGCTCTATGCGGGAAAGTACTCGGCCACCCCACAGGCCATCCCGGTGGAACGGGACGGATCCTTTGTGGTCGAGGGGCAGCGGTACGGGGAGATCAAGCGCGTGGGCGGGAAGTTCGCGCGAGGAAAGGGGGAGGCTGCCTAGTGGCAGAAATGAACTGGGAGAAGACCATTGAGATCTCCCGAAAGGTGGCCTCCGAGCTGGCCCGCAAATGGCCAGTAGTCGAAGCCGACGACGTCCATCAGGAAATCATGCTCCACATGATGGAGCAGCGGAGTCACCTGGAGAAGCGGGCCGATGACTTCACCTTCCTCCGTCAGGTGGCATGGCGAGCAGCCAAGTCCTACGCATCGCGTGAGCAGATGCAGAAGGACCTGATGGACGAACAGTATTTCTACACCCCGGACGAGGTCCGGATGACCCTGAAGTCCTTCATCTACACGGATGAGGAGATCGGGGAAATGATCGGTCGGAAGGACGATCTGACGCGGTGCCGAATCACGGACAACATCACCTCGGCCCGAATCGACGCCGGGGCGGCACTGCGGAAGCTCAAGCCGGAATACAAGGAGGCGGTTACTCGTACCTACATCTACGGCCTCCCGCCGGCCACCGCGGGCGAGGCCAAGACGGCTCAGCGCGGCGTTGATGCGCTGGCCACGGCCATGAATTCCCACATCCGAAGCAAGGCGCGGGCGGCCCGGTGACCGAGACCCGGAAGCACTACAGCCGCCGGGCGTCCGACGCCGACCAGCTCCAGGTCCAGGTCATCTACGACGACACGGCGGAGAACCGGACGTACCTGATGATCTCGGCCCCGGCCGGCGTCCTCGAAGCGCTCCTGACCGACGCGGACGTCCGGGCCCTGGTCCGGATGCTCTCCGAAGCCGAGTACGCCGTCCCCCCGTTCTAGGAGCCCCTGTGACCTACCCCGACCCGTTCGACGAAACGTCGCCGTGGGACGAACCGCCGTCCCCGGCCCCACACTCCACCACCCCCGATGCCCAGGAGGCGCCCATGACCCAGACCCCCACCGTCATCACCAGCTCGGCCGCACCGTTCAAGATCGGTTTCACCCTCAAGGCCGGCAGCGAGTTCCAGGCCGAATGGCTGACGCCGACCGTTTGGGGCCACACTGCACAGGAGACCGCGGAGCGCGGTGCCGAACTGCTGAACGCCCTCAAGGCCGTTGGCCTGATCGACCTCACCTCGAAGGCCGCCCAGTACACCCGCGCCCAGTACAAGGGCGCAGGAAGCCCCCCGTCCGGGGCGCCCAAGAAGTTCGAGGGGGGCCGGGTGGTTCCCGCCGCACCCGCCGGCCCCGGTGACGACACCTGCATGCACGGCCGCAAGCTGGTCGACAAGGGCGACTGGGCCGCGATGTTCTGCCAGGCCCAGCCGAAGAGTGCCCAGTGCGAACCGCTCTGGAAGCAGTCGAACGGCGAGTTCAAGGCCAAGTAGGCAGATTCCCCGCACGTCTCGGGGCCGGGCAATCGCCCGGCCCCCTCGTCTTTCCCTGGAGGTCCCCTGTTGTTGAAGACCTTCGCGGCCGCGCTGGCCGCGCTGGCACTCGTCATGTCCTCGCTCTGGCTTTGGGCCGCCGCCCCCTGCGAACTGTGGTCCTGGTCGAAGACGGCCGACATGCCGGCCCGCTGCCTCCTGGAGCGCTGAATGGGCGCTGAGGAGTACGTGGTCGAGGGCCTGGAGAACGGCGGCGTCGTACTCGTGCATGAACCCTGCGACGGCCTTGCCGGAGAAGGCGGCTGCGACTGCTGCAACGGCAACGCCGTCACCCTGGCCGATCTGATCAACGCGAGCGAACAGCACTCCTGCGAGGAGGAGCCGATCTAGGAGAACGCCCATTCACGTCATCACCTACCGCATCAAGCGGCAGACCGTACGAATTCGCATCTGCGAAGACCTGATGGACCTCTGGGAGTTCATCGACTGGGTCCACGAAAACCCGGTCATGGGATACGACACCGAGACCACCGGTCTGGACTGGTGGAACTGGGACCGACACTTCCGGTGCCGGCTCGCTCAGTTCGGCAACGCAACGGAATCCTGGGTGCTCCCCATCGAGGTCGACCCGGAGTTCGCCGAGGCCGCCGCCTGGACGCTGCGAACCGCGTACCGGGTCATTGCCCACAATGCCAATTTCGATGCACACGTAGCTGAGGTCGCGTTCGGTGTGCCTCTGGAAGAACTGGCCCCGAGACTGTTGTGCACCAAGATCTCCGCCCACCTCGTCGACCCCCGGGCGGTCAAGGAGCAGGGCCCCGGACTCAAGCTAGAAGAACTGACCAAGCACTACATTTCCGCCGAGCTGGCAGCGGAAGTCAAGGGGTCGATGACCCAAATTGCCAAACGTTACAAGGTGAAGAAGGAGGACATCTGGGCCAGAGTCTGGACCTTCGACGATGAGTATCTGCTTTACGCAGGTATGGATCCCGTCCTCGCCTACCGGTTGTTCCACATCCTCTATCCGCTGATTCCGCTCAAGTCCAAGCGCAAGGGCCTGGTCGGCTGGGAACACCGGCTTGCCCATGTCATGGCCTTGGTCGAGCGGGCCGGATACCTGGTGGACGAGGCGTACGCCAGGCGCCGGATAGCAGAATTGGAGGCAGAGGAAGAGAAGTGGAAGGCGGTTGCCCGCGGGTTCGGTGTTGAGAACGTCAACTCGAATCCGCAGCTCATCGAGGCGTTCACCGGGTTCGGGGTCAGACTCACGAAGAAGACCGGGAAGGGCAATGTGGCCATGGACGCGGAAGTCCTGGACGGGATCGACCATCCACTTGCCGAGGCCGTCAAGAAGGCCAGCCGGGCCGGCAAGTGGCGTGCCACCTGGTTCGAGAATGCTCTCAAGGGGATGGATTCTAAGGGGCGGGTGCATGCGGCGGTGAATTCTCTCCAGGCCAGGACGGCCAGGATGACGATCTCCGGGAGCATCGCAGCACAGACCTTCCCGGCCGGAGACGGCTACGTACGGCACATGTTCCTGGCCGAAGAGGGGCATGTTACGGTCTCCGTCGACTTCGCCAACATGGAACTCCGATTTCTGGCGGCAGAGTCCCGTGACCCCGTGATGATCGATGCATTCCTCCATGACAAGGACTTGCACCAAATTACCGCGGACGCTGCCGAAGTGTCTCGCAAGATCGGCAAAATGGCCAACTTCCTGACCGTTTTCGGGGGAGGCCCCAAGGCGCTGGCCCAGCAGGCCGGAATCCCGCAGCCGATCGCCAAGCGGACCCTCGACGCCTTCAGTTCGACCTATAGGCGAGTCGGCGAACTGGCCGACAAGCTCAGTGAGCAGGCGCGAAAGTACGGCCATATCTACACCGTGACCGGCAGGCGGCTGCCAGTCGACCGAGGACGCGCCTACGCCGCCCAGAACTACTACATCCAGAGCGGGAGCCGGGACATCACGGTCCGTGGAATCCTGGAGCTTCATAAGGCCGGATTCACGCCCTGGATTCGGCTCGTAATCCACGACGAGATCGTTTTCTCGTTCCCCCGGGAACGGGCCGAAGAACTGACCAAGAAGGCAGCCGACCTCATGGGGTTCACGGTCCGCGGCGTCCGGGTGCCGGCCGAAGGCGAGATCGGAGAAAGGAGTTGGGGGAGCGTGCTCGACAAGGAAGGGAGCAAGCACTGAACGAGGGCGACATCCAGGACTGCGAATGGTGCGAGAACTACGATTCATTCGGACTTTTTGACCTGGGAAACGGGGAAGTCGGCCTCTGCTGGCTTTGTGCGGACGACAACGAAATGAGGGACTGCGAGTGAGTGATCTTAATGAGGACGACGGTTTTACCGAACTGCTGGCGGACATCGAGGACAAGTTCGGCGAGGTGCTGCGAATGAAGCGGGCCCGGGAGGTCCTGGAGTTCGCCGAGGTGACGGGGATGGTCTACATACGGGCTGTCGGCAGCGGGGTACCGCATGATCTCGCCCAGGCGATGGCGGCCGAGTACTGGGACGCGGAGATGACGCAGAACAAGCCGGCCGAGGCCGGGGAGGCTCCGGAGGAAGCCGAATGACGGTCACGCCGGGAGCGGGCCGGATGATGAGCGTCGCCGAGGTGGCGGCCTACCTTCAGAAGCCCAAGAGCTGGGTCTACGCCCAGTGGAAGAGCGAGGGCATCCCGTTTCGGAGGGTCGGTAGTCACCTCCGGTGCAGGCCCACTGACCTTGAAATGTGGATCGACAACCGCTGATGGAGAGGAGGCCGCACCCTGCCGGGTGCGGCCTCCGGGTCTGGCACCACCTTCCCATGACGTGATGGACATCACATTATGAACCGACGGCAGTGGGTTCGAAATGATCTAGGGTTATGCCATGACCTCACGAGCAGCAACGTCGTACCCGGGTCCTGAGTGGTTGGACACCGGCGGTGAGCTGGTGTGGCGGACTGCTTTTGGGGCCTGGCAGGTCGAGGCACGCCTTCCGGTGGACGGAGGGTCGTGCCTCGGGCTGACCGAGTTGACCGTCGGCCTGGTCGACGGCGCGTCCAAAGAGGCGGTGCGGGAGACGGACGGGCTTCCCGCAGGTCTGCTCCGGCAGATTCCCCTTGCGGAAATCAAGGCCCAGGCCCGCGCCGTACTGGCACAGCGGGCCGGCCAAGAGCTAACTGGGCCGTGGCCTGTCCCGTCCCGCTGCCGCACGGACATCGACTACGCCCTGCTGGTGGCGGAGCTGGCACACACCAGGGCCTCGGGTACTACGGCCCCGCAACAGGAGCTGGCGGATCGTCTTCGGATCAGCAAGGCCGCGATGTCCACGCGGATCAAGCGTGCCACGGATCTCGGTCTCTGGGATGGCAACCAGCTCACCCCGGGGGCGGTGGCGTTGCTCGTTGAGTGGAAGAACGAACAGAAGGAGTAGCAGCAGCAGTGAAGCGTGGCAATGGGCTCGGGGGGACTCCGGTGGAGATCCCGCGCAAGGGCCGACCCAACACCTGGGGCGTCCGTACGCCTCTCCACTTCAACCCCGCTGTCGGCCGGAAAGATCGGTACTGGATAGGCCGGGAGTACAAGAACAAGACCGAAGCAGAGAAGGCGCTCAGCAAGTGGATCGCCGACTTTGATGAAGGAGACCTCACCCCTCGATCGGACATGACCGTGGGACAGCTCATGGATCGGTGGCTCAAGCAGCACCGAGGAGAGGACACCACGCGGCAGGGGTACGAGCCGAAGGTGCGACTGCACATCAAGCCGCATCTTGGTTCCGTGAAGGTGGTGGAAGTCACTGACGATCGACTCGATGACTTCTACCGGATGCTGGAGGTGACTCCGAGTCCGACGAACAGCGGGAAGCCTCTGGGACCGAAGAGTGTCCGTCACATTCACAACGCCATATCGGCGGCATTCGAGACCGTCACCGGTCCTCGGAAGCTGTTGAAGGCCAACCCGGCCCACACGGCGAACCCTCCAACCGAGCGGCAGATCAAAGCCGCGGAGCCCACCTTTCCGACCCTGAACGACGCGGAAACGGCTCACTTCCTCGGCGAGATCTGGAAGCCCTGCGACAACCGGGCCTGTGATGGCCTCACCCACCACTGCCTTCGGGATGCCCCGCTGTGGACCTCCTATGCGGCAACCTCGTGCCGTCGAAGTGAGGTGCTGGGATGGATGTGGGACCTGATCGACTGGGACACAGGCGCCATCAAGCTCAGGTGGGTGGTCGTCGAAGAAGGCAATACCTTCCGGCTGCGGAAGCTTACGAAAGACGGAGACGACGATGCGGTGATCTACGTGGACCCGGCGCTCTTGAAGGTCCTGAGATGGCAGTGGGAGCGCCAGCAGCAGGAGAAGGCCCGGCTGGGACCGGCTTGGACGGAGCACGGCTTGGTGTTCGCCAGGGACGGCTTCAAGCTCTACAAGGAGGGCCGGGCCGGAGGCCCACAGGACCCCGAGAAGGTGTCCGCGAGGTGGCGGACCGCAAGGAACAGACTCCACCTGCCGGAGGACTTCCGGCTGCACGACTGGCGAGGATCGAAGATCACTAACGACCTCGACAACAAGGAGAACCCGGTAGAGGTCTCCGCCAACGCGAGGCACCACTCAGCTGGCTACACCATGTCTCGGTATGGCCGCCGCCGCCCCGAAGGGGCCATCAAGCTAGCCGCGTCGAGTGCCGGCCGCATTGGTCTCGCGGCCCTGGTCTGACCAAGATCAACTCTGTTGGTCACGTAGTTGGTCATGCGACCGTCTAGAAAAGCAAGAAAACCCTTGGTAGACAAGGGTTTCTGCTGGTGTCCGAGGGGGGACTTGAACCCCCACGCCCGATAAAGGGCACTAGCACCTCAAGCTAGCGCGTCTGCCATTCCGCCACCCGGACGGGGTGTGTGCTTCGGGGGTTTTCTGCTCGCCCCCTCGGCGACAGAGAGAACATTACCAGGGTTTCGGAGTGCTTCTCACCTGCGTTTCCCCGGTCGGGATGGTGGGGGGCGGCGGTACGGATCGCTGGTGTGCGCGAACCGGTGGTTCAAGGACGGTAAACGGTCGAGTTGTGGTCGATGAACGATCGGTATCGCTCGGCTCTGGTCCGACACGGGCAAGTTGTCGACGGTGCCACAGCTCCGGGGGCGGCTCTCCTAGCCTCTGTGCACCGAGGGCGCCATGAGCGGAACGCCTGATTCCCGGGGTCGCGGACGAAGGGCGGCTGGACGTGGAGCGGATCAGCGAGGAAGAGACGGCGCCGACGGCGCCGGAGAAACGGGTGACCGCCGCGTCGGCAGTGGCGCGCGGCGGTCCTGTCGAGGGGGTGTGGCGCTTCACCGTGCCCGCCGAGCAGGCCTCGGTCCCGCGCACCCGGCACGCCGTGCGTGACCGGCTGCTGGCCCAGGGCATGGCGGAGATCCGCTACCAGGAACTGGTGGACGACCTGCTGCTGATCGTCTCGGAGCTGGTCGGCAACGCGGTGACCCATGCCGCCGAGCTGTCGCCGGAGGTGACCACCGAGCTGGTGGTGCGGTGCGGGTGGGTGCGGGTCTCGGTCGAGGACGGCGACCCGTACCGGCCGAAGGCCCTGGCGGCCGACACCGGACGGACCGGCGGGCGCGGGCTGCTGCTGGTGAAGAGCGTCACGCTGCAGGCCGGCGGAGTGTGCGACGTGGAGCAGGCGGGGCAGGGCGGCAAGGTGATCTGGGCCTCGCTGCCGCTCCCGCGCGAGGAGCCCTAGCGGACGGCGGCCCGGAGCACGGCGGCCCGGAGCACGGCGGCCCCGGCGCGGGCCGTTCCCGGCGGGGCCGCCGAAGGGCGGCCCCGCCGGGAACGGTCTACCAGTCCTTCCCGGCGATCTCGCGGATCCCCGGCAGCGCGGCCTCGAAGACGGTCCGGAACCACACCGAGAACGGCCGCTCCGCCTCCAGCTCGCGCAGCTCCTCGGCGGTCACGAAGGCGAAGTCGTCCACCTCGTCCGGGTTGGGCCGCACCGGCGCGGTGACCAGACCCACGAACAGGTGGTTCCACTCCCGCTCGATCAGGCCCGTGGCCTCGTCCGGCAGGTCGTAGCGGACCGTGCCCGCCTCGCAGAGCAGGGCCGGGGCGACACCCAGCTCCTCCGCGGTGCGGCGGGCGGCGGCCACGAACGGCGGCTCGTCGGGGTACGGGTGGCCGCAGCAGGTGTTCGACCAGACCCCGGGGGAGTGGTACTTGCCCAGGGCCCGCCGCTGGAGCAGCATCCGGCCCTGGCGGTCGAAGAGGAAGACCGAGAAGGCCCGGTGCAGCCGCCCGGGCTGCTGGTGCGCCCAGTGCTTCTCCGCGGTGCCGATGGTCACGCCCTCGTCGTCGACCAGCTCCAGCAGGATGTCCTCCGCAGTGCCGCCGGCGGCGTCCGCGGCGGCGTCGACGTCCGTCTCGACGTCGAGGCCGGTGTCGAGACCGGTGTCCAGCCCGGCGGGGGCGGTCGGATCGGTCGGAAGGCTCTGGGGCATGAGGCCTCTTTCGGCAGCTTCGGGAGCACGGGGCGCAACCACGGCACGCACCGGTGGCGTCGCGCCCCAGTCTGCCGTACGGGTGGCACGGGGGAGGGGCCCGACGCACAACCCGGCCGCCGGGGGCGCCCGGGGGCCCGGAACGGGCGTCGGATTAGCAGAACCGTTCGGAATGTGTTCGATGTGTGTTCGAGTGTCCGGCCGCGTTCTGGCAGGTAGTCGTGGTCGCCTACCATCACATAGGACACCGCGGCCGCATCTGGCGGCCCCGGCGCGCCACCGCCGGTGACCCGGAAGACTCCCGGGGCCGGGCGCGGCCGCGCTCAGCACGACGGATCAGGAGACCCGCATGATCGGCCTCGTTCTGGCAGCCGGCGCCGGCCGCCGGCTGCGCCCGTACACCGACACCCTGCCCAAGGCGCTGGTGCCGGTCGACGGTGAGCGGACCGTCCTGGACCTCACCCTCGGCAACTTCGCCGAGGTCGGCCTGCGCGAGGCGGCGATCGTCGTCGGCTACCGCAAGGAGGCGGTCGAGGAGCGCAAGGAGGCCCTGGAGCGGAAGTACGGCGTCAAGCTCACCCTGGTCGAGAACGACAAGGCCGAGGAGTGGAACAACGCCTACTCGCTCTGGTGCGCCCGTGAGCTCTTCACCGAGGGCCTGCTGCTCTGCAACGGCGACACCGTCCACCCCGCCTCGGTCCAGCGCACGATGCTGGAGGGCAACGCCCGGCTGACCGCCGAGGGCCGTGAGCCCGGCATCCTGCTCGCCCTCGACACGGTGAAGAAGCTCGCCGACGAGGAGATGAAGGTGGTCGTCGACCCGGCCGCCGGCATGCGCCGCATCACCAAGCTGATGGACCCGGCCGAGGCCACCGGCGAGTACATCGGCGTCACCGTGATCAACCCGGCCGCCGCCGCCGACCTCGCCGACGCGCTGCGCGCCACCTACGAGCGCGACCCGCAGCTGTACTACGAGGACGGCTACCAGGAGATGGTGAACCGCGGTCTGCGGATCGACGTCCAGCCGATCGGCGAGGTCTCCTGGGTCGAGGTCGACAACCACGACGACCTGGCGAAGGCGCGGGAGATCGCGTGCCAGTACTGACCAGGCTGGTGCCGTCGCCGCTCTTCGTGGAGATCCGCCCGGGCGCGCTGGACGCGCTCGGCGGCATCCTCGCCGACCAGCGGCTGTCCGCCTCGGGCCGGATCGCGGTGGCGATCAGCAACGGCTCGGGTTCGGTGCTGCGGGCCAGGCTGGAGCCGGCCCTGCCCGGCGCCGACTGGTACAGCGTGGCGGACGGCAGCCTCGACAGCGCGGTGCGGCTGGCGGACGAGATCCGCGGTGGTGTGCGCGGCGGCCACTACGACACCATCGTCGCCCTGGGCGGCGGCAAGATCATCGACGTGGCCAAGTACGCCGCCGCGCGCCTCGGCCTGCCGCTGGTCTCGGTCCCGACCAACCTGGCGCACGACGGCATCTGCTCGCCGGTCTCCACCCTCGACAACGACGCCGGGCGCGGCTCCTACGGAGTGCCGGGCCCGATCGGCATCGTGATCGACCTGGACGTGATCCAGGGCGCCCCGCCGCGCTTCGTCGCGGCCGGCATCGGCGACATCGTCTCCAACATCTCGGCCTGCGCCGACTGGGAGCTGTCGCACGCCGAGACCGGTGAACCGGTGGACGGACTGGCCGTCGCGATGGCCCGTTCGGCGGGCGAGAACCTGCTGCGGCACCCAGGAAACCTTCAGGAACAGGGCTTCCTCACCGCCCTCGCGGAGGCACTGGTACTGTCCGGCATCGCGATGAACATCGCGGGCAGCACCCGTCCCTCGTCGGGCGCCTGCCACGAGATCTCGCATGCCCTGGACGTGCTGTATCCCAAGCGGTCCGCCCAGCACGGCGAACAGGTCGGCCTCGGCGCCGCCTTCGCCAGCTTCCTGCGGGGCGAGCGCGAGCTGACCGGTCTGATCGTGGAGCGCCTGGCGCACCACGGGCTGCCGGTGACCGCCGCTCAGATCGGCTTCACCGAGGCGGAGTTCACCGAGGCGGTGCACTACGCTCCGAATACCCGGCCGGGCCGTTTCACCATCCTCGAACACCTCGACCTCTCCCCTTCCGCAATCAGGGACGCGTACGCCGACTATGTCCAAGCCGTCAACAGCTGACCGTTCCGCCGCCGGGTCCACGCCGCCGGTCGACCTGACCCGCCGCCCCTCGATCGAGGAACTGCGCGCGGTCATCCACCCGGAGGGCATGCTCCAGCGCCGCAGTGCCGAGCACTGGGCCGGCCGCCTCTACATGCGGCGGATCTCGCTGCGGATCACCCGGGTGCTCTCCACGGTCACGGTGATCACGCCCAACGGCCTGACCTACCTGATGATGCTCACCGGCATCCTGGCCGGCGCCGCGCTGATCGTCCCCGGGATCGCCGGCGCGGTGCTGGCCGCCGTGCTGATCCAGCTCTACCTGCTGCTGGACTGCGTGGACGGCGAGGTCGCCCGCTGGCGCCGGCAGACCTCGCTCACCGGCGTCTACCTGGACCGGGTCGGTCACTACATGTCCGAAGCGGCCCTGCTGACCGGCCTGGGCCTGCGCGCCACCGACCTGCTGCACCGCGAGGGCGGCACCACGCAGTGGGAGTGGGCCTTCCTCGGCACCCTGGCCGCGCTCGGCGCGATCCTGATCAAGTCGGAGACCGACCTGGTCGACGTGGCCCGGGCCCGCAGCGGCCTGACGGCGGTCGAGGACAGCGCCTCGGTGCCGCGCTCGGCCGGTGTCGCCAAGGCCCGCCGGGTGGCCTCGCTCCTCAAGTTCCACCGGCTGGTCGGCGCGGTCGAGGCCTCGCTGTTCATCCTCGCCGCCGGCGTCGCCGACCTGGTGCACGGGGGCCTCTTCTTCACCCGGATCGCCGTGGTCGTCCTGGCCGCGATCGCGATGCTGCAGACCGTGCTGCACCTGCTGAGCATCGTCCTGTCGAGCAGGCTCCGGTGAGCGGCGTGACGGAGCCGGGCGCGACGGAGAAGGCGGCCGACGCCGCCGCGAGCACCGCCGCCACCGCCGCCACCGGTGCCGACGCCTTCCGGCTCGGCGCGGTGATCATCACCATGGGCAACCGCCCGGACGAGCTGACCGCCCTGATCGAGTCGGTCCGCGCCCAGCAGGGCCCGGCCGTCGAGCTGGCCGTGGTCGCCAACGGCGCCCCGCTGCCGCCGCTGCCGTCCGGCGTGCGCTCCGTCGAGCTGCCGGAGAACCTCGGCATCCCGGGCGGCCGCAACGTCGGCATCGAGCTGTTCGGCCGCGACGGCCGGGACGTCGACGCGGTGCTGTTCCTGGACGACGACGGTCGGCTGCCCGGCACCGACTCGGCCCGGCTGCTGCGCGAGGCCTTCACCGCCGACCCGGAGCTCGGCATCGTGAGCTTCCGGATCGCCGACCCGGAGACCGGCGTCACCCAGCGCCGGCACGTCCCCCGGCTGCGGGCCAGCGACCCGCTGCACTCCTCCCGGGTGACCACCTTCCTCGGCGGGGCGAGCGCGGTGCGCTGCGCGGTGTTCGAGAACGCCGGCCAGCTGCCCGCCGAGTTCTTCTACGCCCACGAGGAGACCGACCTCGCCTGGCGCGCGCTGGACGCGGGCTGGGCCATCGACTACCGGGCCGACGTGGTGCTGCACCACCCCACCACCTCGCCCGCCCGGCACGCCTCGTACTTCCACAACGTGGCCCGGAACAGGGTCTGGCTCGCCAGACGGAACCTTCCGGCCCCGTTGGTACCTCTATACCTGGGAACCTGGTTCCTGCTGACGCTGGCCCGCCGACCCTCCCCGGAGGCGTTCAAGGCCTGGCTGGGCGGGTTCCGGGCGGGCTGGCGCGAACCCTGCGGTACGCGGCGGCCCATGCGATGGCGTACCGTTTGGCGACTGACCAGGCTGGGCCGACCGCCGGTCATCTGATCCGTCCGGTGACCGTCCGGTGACTTCCGGTGACCGGACGGCAGGTCCGTCGTCGGGCCGGTGACCACACACCGGCCGCACTCCCCCCGAGATCCGAGTGGATCCCCATCGGCGCAAGGCCGGCGGACCCCCGTCGACCGGCCCGCCCCGACGATCCCGCGTGAAGGATGAATGTGTCGACAGTGAGTGAACCCGTCAGCCTCTCAGCCCCGAGGGGGGCGGACGCGGGCCTGACCCCCAAGCAGCTCGCGGACAAGTACGGCCTGACGGTGAGCGGCAGAAGGCCCGGACTCTTCGCCTACTCCAAGCAGCTCTGGGCCCGGCGTCACTTCATCTGGGCCTTCGCCACCGCGCGCCTGGTGGCCCAGTACACCGACGCCAAGCTCGGGCAGGTCTGGCAGGTCGTGACGCCGCTGCTGAACTGCGCGGTGTTCTACCTGGTCTTCGGCGAGATCCTGAAGAACAAGGACGACAACCCGTACTACGTCGCCTGGCTCTGCATCGGCGTCTTCATCTTCCAGTTCACCCAGAACGCGGTGCAGTCGGGCACCCGGGCGATCTCGGACAACCTCGGGCTGATCCGGGCGCTGCACTTCCCCCGCGCCTCGCTGCCGATCGCCTTCACCGTGATCCAGCTCCAGCAGCTGCTGATCTCGATGGTCGTGCTGTTCGCCGTCGTCCTCATGAACGGCATCGAGCCGGGCCGGACCTGGATCCTGGTGGTCCCCGCCCTGCTGCTGCAGTCGATGTTCAACACCGGTGTCGCCCTGATCTTCTCCCGGATCGGTGCCAAGACCAGCGACATCTCCCAGCTGATCCCGTTCGCGATGCGCGCCTGGCTGTTCCTCTCCGGCGTCATGTACAGCATCTCCGACAAGATCAAGGACTGGCCGCCGTTCTGGCAGAAGGTGATGGAGCTCAACCCTGCCTCGGTCTACATCGACCTGGTCCGGCACGCGTTGGCGCCGATCATCTACAACAAGCACGAGAAGGTGTTCCTGGAGTTCCCCCCGCACCAGTGGAAGTACGCGATCGCCTGGGGCGTGGGCATGCTGGTCATCGGATACGTCTTCTTCTGGAAGGCTGAGGAGGAGTACGGCCGTGGCTGACACCGATGTTCGAGGGGCAGAACTGCGCAAGGACCTGGAGGACGCCGTCCCCCGCCGCAAGGTGTTCGACGCCGACGTGGCCCGCGACCCCACGGTCGTGGTCGACGACGTGCACATCGTCTACCGGGTGCACGGGGCCGGCTCCGGCAAGGGCAGCGCCACCTCGGCGCTGAGCCGGATCATCAGCCGCAAGCGGGCGTCCGGCGTCCGCGAGGTGCACGCGGTGAAGGGCGTGAGCTTCACCGCGTACAAGGGCGAGGCGATCGGCCTGATCGGCTCCAACGGCTCCGGCAAGTCCACCATGCTGGCGGCCATCGCCGGTCTGCTGCCGACCGAGAAGGGCGGCATCTACACCAACGGCCAGCCCTCGCTGCTCGGCGTCAACGCCGCGCTGATGAACGAGCTGACCGGCGAGCGCAACGTCGTGCTCGGCTGCCTCGCCATGGGCATGTCGCCGGCCGATGTGCGCCGCCGCTACCAGGACATCGTCGAGTTCTCGGGCATCAACGAGAAGGGCGACTTCATCTCGCTGCCGATGCGCACCTACTCGTCCGGCATGGGCGCCCGGCTGCGGTTCGCGATCGCCGCCGCCAAGACCCACGACGTGCTGCTCATCGACGAGGCGCTGGCCACCGGTGACCAGGCCTTCCAGGCCCGCAGCAAGAAGCGGATCGAGGAGCTGCGCGCCGAGGCCGGTACGGTCTTCCTGGTCAGCCACGACAACGCGTCGATCCGCGAGACCTGCGAGCGGACCATCTGGATCGAGGCCGGCGAGCTGGTCATGGACGGGCCGACCGAGGAGGTCGTCCGCGCCTACGAGCGCGGCGAGCGCCCGTAGCACCGCACCCGGTCCGTGCGACGGGGCCGGCCCCGGGAGAAGACCCGGGGTCGGCCCCTGTCCGTTCGCGCGTCCCCGCCCGGACCCCGTCGTGCCCCGGGTGGCCCGCCCCCGCCCGGGTGAGCGCCCCGTGCGCCGGGTGAGGCGCTCTTCTCCGGCGCGGGCGTCGGTGTCAGGCTGTAGGCACGGGGGTGGTGTGCCGGACGTGACTCCCGTGATCGGACGCGTGTCCGACTCGGGCCGATCACTTGAGCGGTGTAGAACGGGGGAGTGACAGCAGTGTCGGCTTCGGCCCAGCCCAGTAGTGAGTCCCCGCCCGGAGGCGGCCGCCCGGAACCCGGCCCCGCGGGGGCGGCGACCCTGGCGAAGGCGAGCGCGGAGAACTTCCCGGTCGCCCCGTTCTTCCTGCCCGCCGCGTGGCGCGACGACCTCATGACGGTCTACGGCTTCTGCCGGCTGGTGGACGACGCCGGCGACGGCGACCTCGCCGATCCGGCCGGCACCGCCGCACTGCTCGGCGTCCCCGCGCCGCCGGAGCCGTCCGCGCCGCCGGAGCCCTCGGGGGCCTCGGAGGCCCCCGGACTCACCCCTTCGGCCCAGTCCGGCCCGCCCGCTCCCGACCTGCCCTCCCCGGCGGAGACGGCGTTCCGCCTCGCCCTGCTCGACGGCCTGGACCACGACCTCGACCGGGTCTTCGAAGCCGCCCTCGACCCCGCCCGCGGCGAGGCCCCCCGGCACCCGCTGCTGCGCCCGCTGGTCCCGCTGGTCGACCGGCACGGGCTCACCCCGGAGCCGTTCCGGCGGCTGATCGAGGCCAACCGGGTCGACCAGACCACCACCCGCTACCGGGACTACGACGAGCTCATCGCCTACTGCACGCTGTCCGCCGACCCGGTCGGCCGCCTGGTGCTGGCCCTCGCCGGCTTCGCCACCCCCGAGCGGATCGCGATGTCGGACGACATCTGCCGGGCCCTGCAGATCGTCGAGCACCTCCAGGACGTCGCGGAGGACCTCGCCCGGGGCCGGATCTACCTGCCGGCCGAGGACCTCGAACGCTTCGGCGTCACCGAGGCCGACCTCGCCGCCCCGAGCGCCGGGGCACCCGTCCGCGAGCTGATCCGCTTCGAGGCGGACCGTGCCCGCACCCTGCTCGACCGAGGTGCGCCATTGGTAGGTACGGTTCGGGGGAGGCTTCGACTGCTCCTCGCGGGATTCACCGCGGGCGGGTACGCGGCCCTGGCGGCCGTCGAGGACGCCGGGTACGACGTGCTCGCCCAGCAGGCGAAGCCGGACAAGCGCCGCCTCGCAGCGAAGGCGGCGGCCATCTTCGCGAAGGGAAGGTGAACGCCCGCGTGGCGGCATCACCACTGGCGTCGGCTCCGGTCATGGCGGCCTACCGGTACTGCGAGGCAGTGACCGGACTGCAGGCCCGCAACTTCAGCTACGGCATCAGGCTGCTGCCCGAGCCGAAGCGGCTGGCCATGTCGGCCCTGTACGCGCTGGCGCGCCGGGTGGACGACATCGGCGACGGCGAGCTCCCGGCCGACCGCAAGGCGGAAGCGCTGCTGCGCACCCGCGAACTGCTCGACGAGATCCGGGCCGGCTCCGTCGCGGAGGACGACACCGACCCGATCAAGGTCGCGCTCGCGGACAGTGCCCGGCGCTTCCCGATCGACCTCGGCGGCTTCGACGAGCTGATCGACGGCGTCGAGATGGACCTCAAGGGCGCCGAGTACCAGACCTACGAGGAGCTCAAGGTCTACTGCCGCTGCGTCGCCGGGGCCATCGGCCGGCTGTCGCTCGGCGTCTACGGTTGCGACGACCCCGAGCGCGGCGCCCGGTACGCCGACACCCTGGGGCTCGCGCTCCAGCTCACCAACATCCTGCGCGACCTGCGCGAGGACGCCCTCAACGGCCGCACCTACCTGCCGATGGAGGACCTCGTCCGGTTCGGCTGCCAGGAGGGCTTCGCCCGGCCCAGGCCCCCGGTCGGGGCCGACTTCGCCGGGCTGGTGTCGTTCGAGGCGGCCCGCGCCCAGGCGGCCTTCGAGGAGGGCCTGCGGCTGCTGCCGATGCTCGACCGCCGCAGCCGGGCCTGCACCGCCGCCATGGCGGGCATCTACCACCGGCTGCTCGGCCGGATCGCCGCCGACCCCGAGTCGGTGCTGCGCGGCCGGGTGTCGCTGCCGGGCTGGGAGAAGGCGTACGTGGCGCTTTCCGGGCTCGCCGGGGGGCGTTCTTGATTCTTGCCACAGTTCTGTCACGCTGTGTCAGCGGGGAATCACTTATGGGTAGAGCCCTGTTGACCGTTGGGTCGGGCCCGGCCGCACGGACCGCGGACCCGACGGCACTGACCACGGGCGCTCCGGTCACGACCGGACCGGGCGCCGGACGCGAGGGGGAGGTCGGATGACCGGGCGAGCCGACGCCGCGCGCCCGGCCGCGGTCGTGGTCGGCGGCGGCCTCGCGGGCATCACCGCCGCGCTGCGGCTGGCGGAGGCGGGCCACCGGGTCACCCTCGCCGAGGGCCGGCCCCGCCTCGGCGGCCTGGCCTTCTCCTTCCGGCGCGGGGAGCTGACCGTCGACAACGGCCAGCACGTGTACCTGCGCTGCTGCACCGCCTACCGCGGCCTGCTGGAGCGCCTCGGCGCCAACCGGCTGGTCCACCTCCAGGAGCGGCTGGACGTGCCCGTCCTGGGCGTCTCCGGGCCCGCCGACGCGCCGGTCCGCACCCTGGGCCGGCTCGGACGCGCCGCGCTGCCGGTGCCGCTGCACCTCGCCGGCAGCCTGGCCCGCTACCCGCACCTCGGTCCGGCCGACCGGGCCCGGGTGGTGCGCGGCGCGCTCGCACTGCGCCGCCTCGACCTCGCCGACCCGGCCCTGGACGCCGTCTCCTTCGGCGACTGGCTGCGCCGGCAGGGCCAGAACGAGCGGACCGTCGCCGCGCTGTGGGACCTCGTCGGCGTGGCCACCCTGAACGCCAGGGCCGACCGGGTCTCGCTGGCCCTGGCCGCGATGGTGTTCAAGACCGGGCTGCTCTCCGACCCCGGGGCCTCCGACATCGGCACGGCCACCGTCCCGCTCGGCGACATCCACCACGACCGGGCGCTCGCCGAGCTGGAGCGGGCCGGCGTCAAGGTGCTGCTGCGGGCCCGGGTGAGCGAGCTCAAACCGGCCGTCCCGCAGCACACCGTCCGGCTGGAGGGCGGCGGCGAGCCGCTCACCGCCGAGACGGTGGTTCTGGCCGGCGCCCAGGACACCGCACTGGAGCTGCTGCCGCCCGACGCGCTGGCCCACCAGGAGCGGCTCGCCGACTTCGGCACCTCGCCGATCCTCAACGTCCACGTGGTCTACGACCGCAAGGTGCTGCGCCGGCCGTTCTTCGCCGCGCTCGGCTCGCCCGTGCAGTGGGTCTTCGACCGCACCGCGCACTCCGGGCTGGCCGGCACCTCGCTCGGCGCGGCCCACCCCGGTGCCCAGTACCTGGCGCTCTCGCAGTCCGCCGTGGAGGACGAGATCGACCTGCCGGTCGCCGAACTGCGCCGCCGGTACCTGCCCGAGCTGGCCCGGTTGCTGCCCGCCGCCGGCGGGGCCGAGGTGCTGGACTTCTTCGTCACCCGCGAGCGGACCGCCACCTTCGACCCGGCTCCGGGCACCGCCGCGCTGCGCCCCGGCCCGCGCACCGCCGTCCCCGGCCTGCTGCTGGCCGGCGCGTGGACGGCCACCGGCTGGCCCGCGACCATGGAGGGGGCCGTGCGCAGCGGTCACGCCGCCGCCGACGAGGTACCGGCCGCCGACGGCCGCCCCCGGCCGGCCGACCGCGGCGACGGGAGGTGGCCGAGGTGACCGGCACCGCGTTCGCCGGGGACCTCGGCGAGCCCGCCAGAGCGGGTGCCCACCCGCCCGGCCCCGGCGCAGCCACCGCCACCGGCCGCGCCGAGCCCGGCCGCACCATCACCGCCAGCCTCGGGCCGTCCCACGCGGCCAGGCACCACCAGGGAGAGGGAACGTACGTGGAGTCACGCACCGGCACCGTCGGCGGAGGCACGGCACATGCCGGACCGGTCTCGGTGCCGGAACTGCTCAACCGCACCCGCGCGCTCTGCACCCCGCCGCTGAGGGCCGCCGTCGCCCGACTGGCCGCACCCATGGACACCGTCGCGGCGTACCACTTCGGCTGGATCGACCGGGACGGCACGCCGGTCGCGGGGGACGGCGGCAAGGCCGTGCGCCCCACCCTGGCGCTGCTCTCGGCCCAGGCCGCCGGTGCCCCGGCGGAGGCCGGGGTGCCCGGTGGGGTCGCTGTTGAACTGGTGCACAACTTCTCCCTGCTCCATGATGATCTGATGGACGGTGACGAGACCCGGCGCCACCGGGCCACCGCCTGGACGGTCTTCGGTCCGGCCCAGGCGATCCTGGTCGGTGACGCCCTGGCCACGCTCGGTACGGAGGTGCTGCTCGACGCCGCGACCGCGGGCGGCGCGAGCCCCACCGACGCCGCGCGTGCCGTCCGGCTGCTCAACACCGCCAGCCGTCGGCTGATCGACGGGCAGGCGATGGATGTCGCCTTCGAGCAGCGGGACACCGTCACCGTCGCCGAGTGCCTGGAGATGGAGGGCGGCAAGACCGCCGCCCTGCTCTCCGCCGGCGCCGCGCTCGGCGCCGTCCTGGCCGGGGCCGACGACCGGGTCTCGGACTCGCTCCAGCGCTTCGGCGACCACCTGGGCCTGGCCTTCCAGGCGGTGGACGACCTGCTCGGCATCTGGGGCGCCACCGAGGTCACCGGCAAGCCGCACTGGGGCGACCTGCGCCAGCGCAAGAAGTCCCTGCCGGTCGCCGCGGCGCTCGCCGAGGGCGGTCCCGCCTCCCGCGAACTGGCCGAACAGCTCGCCGACCCCAAGGGGCGCGGCGAGGAGAGCGAGACCGAGCTGGCCGCCCGCGCCCTGCTGATCGAGCAGGCCGGCGGCCGCGCCTGGACCCAGGAGGAGGCCCGCCGCCAGCACACGACTGCCCTCGCCGCTCTGGACGAGGTGCCCATGCCCGATGTGGTGCGCGAGCACTTCGTCGCACTCGCCGAATTCGTGGTGGTACGAGAGAGGTGACGTTACGTTGACAGCAACCGCGGACGGCCGGCTCGACCCTGAGTACGATCCCGAGCCGGTCGCGGTGGGCGGCCTCGCCCCGGCGCTGCTGGGCGCCGGGGAGTGGCAGCCCGAGGGGGCCGCCGCCGCGTCGGCCGACCGGACCGAGCAAGTGCAGAACGGGGCCGCCTCCGCCGAGGAGGCACTGGCCCGCGCCACCACCCACCTGCTCTCCCTGCAGAGTTCGGAGGGGTGGTGGAAGGGCGATCTGGAGACCAACGTCACCATGGACGCCGAGGACTTACTGCTCCGGCAGTTCCTCGGGATCCGGACCGAGGAGCAGACCAAGGCCACCGCCGAATGGATCCGCTCCCACCAGCGCGAGGACGGCACCTGGTCCACCTTCCACGGCGGACCGGCCGAGCTGTCCACCACCGTCGAGGCGTACGTCGCCCTCAAGCTCGCGGGCGACGATCCGGGCGACCCGCACATGATGGCCGCCGCGCGCTGGATCCGGTCCGCCGGCGGGATCGCCGCCGCCCGGGTGTTCACCCGGATCTGGCTCGCGCTGTTCGGCTGGTGGCCGTGGGAACGGCTGCCGGAGATGCCGCCCGAGATCATGTTCCTGCCGAGGTGGCTGCCCCTCAACATCTACGCCTTCGGCTGCTGGGCCCGGCAGACCATCGTCCCGCTGACCGTCGTCTCCGCGCACCGGCCGGTACGCCCGGCGCCCTTCGCGCTCACCGAGCTGCACACCGACCCGGACGACCCCTTCCCCGTCCGGCCGCTCGCCCCGGCCACCAGCTGGGACGGCCTGTTCGAACGCCTGGACAAGGCCCTGCACGCCTACCACCACCGCGCCCTGCGCCCGCTGCGCAGGCTCGCCGTCTCCCAGGCCTGCCGCTGGATCGTCGAACGCCAGGAGGCCGACGGCTGCTGGGGCGGCATCCAGCCGCCCGCCGTCTACTCGCTGATCGCCCTGCACCTGGAGGGCTACGAGCTCGACCACCCCGTGATGCGGGCCGGACTCGCCTCCTTCGACCGCTTCACCGTGCACACCCCGGACGGCCGGCGCTGGATGGAGGCCTGCCAGTCACCGGTCTGGGACACCTGCCTGGCCACCGTCGCCCTGGTCGACGCCGGACTCCCGGCCGACCACCCCGCACTGGTCTCCGCCGTCGACTGGATGCTCGGCGAGGAGATCACCAAGCGCGGCGACTGGTCCGTCCAGCGGCCCTCGCTCGCCCCCGGCGGCTGGGCGTTCGAGTTCGAGAACGACACCTACCCCGACATCGACGACACCGCCGAGGTGGTGCTGGCGCTGTGCCGGGTCGCCCACCCGGACCCGGCCAAGGTCGCCGGATCCGTCGACCGGGGCGTGCGGTGGAACCTCGGCATGCAGTCCAAGAACGGCGCCTGGGGCGCCTTCGACGTCGACAACACCAGCACCCTGGCGAACAAGCTGCCGTTCTGCGACTTCGGCGAGGTCGTCGACCCGCCGTCGGCGGACGTCACCGCCCACGTCGTGGAGATGCTGGCCGAGGTCGGCAAGGCCCGTGACCCGCGCACCCGGCGCGGCGTCGAGTGGCTGCTGCGCAACCAGGAGGCGGACGGCTCCTGGTTCGGCCGCTGGGGCACCAACTACATCTACGGCACCGGTTCGGTGCTCCCCGCCCTGGTCGCCGTCGGTGTGCCCACCGAGCACCCGGCGATCCGCCGCGCGGTCCGCTGGCTGGAGGACCGCCAGAACACCGACGGCGGATGGGGCGAGGACATGCGCTCCTACGAGGACCCGGCGCGCTGGGCCGGGCGCGGCGAGTCCACCGCCTCGCAGACCGCCTGGGCGCTGATGGCGCTGCTGGCGGCCGGCGAGGGACCGGACGGCCGGGCCAACCCCGCCGTCGAGCGCGGCGTCGACTGGCTGGTCCGCACCCAGCTGCCCGAGGGCACCTGGGACGAGCCCCAGTTCACCGGGACCGGCTTCCCGTGGGACTTCTCCATCAACTACCACCTGTACCGGCTGGTCTTCCCGGTCACCGCGCTCGGCCGCTACCTGCACGGCGGTCCCGCGGCCGGGCGGCCGGCCTCCGGTACCCCGCAGATCGGGGCGTCCCGGTGACCGCTGCCCCGCTGCTGGTCCTCTGCGCGCTCGGCCCCGAGGTGTGGGCCCTGCGCGGCGGGGACTGGCGCGGCGCGGCCGGCGGCCCACCCGTCGTGGTGCGGACCGGCGTCGGCCGGCGGCGGGCCTCGCTCGCCGTCAGACGGCTGCTGACCGCCGCCCCCGGCGGCTACGGGGCGCTCGTGGTGGCCGGCTTCGGCGCCTCGGTCGCCCCGGGCATCACGCCCGGCGACGTGATCGTCGCGGACGGGGTCCGCGACGCCGAGGGCAACCACTTCGCCGTCGGCTCGGGACCCGGGCTCGCCCGGGCCCTGACCGCGCGCGGCCTGACCGCGCACACGGGCGTGCACCACACCGCCGACCACGTGGTGCGCGGCCTGGAACGGCGTGCCCTGCACCTGCAGGGCGCGCTCGCCGTCGACATGGAGGCCGCCGCCGTGCTGGCGGCCCTCAGCGAGCTGCGGCCCGGCCTGCCCGCGGCCGTACTGCGGGTCGTCGTCGACACCCCCGAGCGGGAACTGCTGCGCCCGGGGACCCTGCCGGCCGGCGTCCGCGCCTGGCGGACGCTGCGCGCCACGGTGCCCGCCCTGGTCGACTGGCACCTGCGGAACGACCGGGCGGGCCGGGACCGGCCCTCGCCCGCCACTTTCGACCACCACCCCACATCCTCGACGCTCCCCCAGGAGGCGAGCTAGCCATGGCCATGCCGTTGCGCCAGACCGTGCGGGTCGGCACCTACCTCATGCAGCAGAAGCTCAAGCGACGCGACAAGTTCCCGCTGATCGTCGAACTGGAACCGCTCTTCGCCTGCAACCTGGCCTGCGAGGGGTGCGGCAAGATCCAGCACCCGGCCGGGGTGCTGAAGCAGCGGATGCCGGTCGCCCAGGCGGTCGGCGCGGTCCTGGAGTCGGGCGCCCCGATGGTCTCGATCGCGGGCGGCGAGCCACTGATGCACCCGCAGATCGACGAGATCGTCCGTCAGCTGGTCGAACGCCGCAAGTACGTCTTCCTCTGCACCAACGCGCTGCTGATGCGCAAGAAGCTGGACAAGTTCACGCCCTCGCCGTACTTCACCTTCACCGTGCACATCGACGGGCTGCGCGAGCGGCACGACGCCTCGGTGGCGAAGGAGGGCACCTTCGACGAGGCGGTGGAGGCGATCAAGGAGGCCAAGCGGCGCGGCTTCCGGGTGACCACCAACTCCACCTTCTTCAACACCGACACCCCGCAGACCATCATCGACGTGCTCGACTACCTCAACGACGACCTCCAGGTCGACGAGATGATGATCTCCCCGGCCTTCGCCTACGAGAAGGCCCCCGACCAGGAGCACTTCCTCGGCGTCGAACAGACCCGGGAGCTGTTCCGCAAGACCTTCGCCGGCGGCAACCGGCGCCGCTGGCGCCTCAACCACAGCCCGCTCTTCCTGGACTTCCTGGAGGGCAAGGTCGACTTCGAGTGCACCGCCTGGGGCATCCCCAACTACTCGCTCTTCGGCTGGCAGCGGCCCTGCTACCTGATGTCCGACGGCTATGTGCCGACCTACCGCGAGCTGATCGAGAAGACCGACTGGGACAAGTACGGACGCGGCAAGGACGCCCGCTGCTCCAACTGCATGGCCCACTGCGGCTACGAGCCGACCGCCGTCCTCGCCACCATGGGCTCCCTCAAGGAGTCCCTGCGGGCGCTCACCGAGACCGTCGGCTCCAACCGGGGCCGCTGACCGCACCCGTCGGCGGACGGCCCACCGGCCGTCCGCCCCGTCCGGCCCGGGGCCGCACCCGGGCCGGACCCCCACCCCGCGAGGCCGCGGCCCGACCGCGGGCGGGGGCACCACCGCACCGCTCCGAGTCGTGAGGTGAAAGCCATGTCACTGCTCTCCAGCGTCACATCCCCGGCGGACCTGAGAGCCCTCCCGGCCACCGAGCTGCCCCGGCTCGCCGGCGAGATCCGGGAGTTCCTGATCGACGCCGTCACCCGGACCGGCGGCCATCTCGGCCCCAACCTCGGCGTGGTCGAGCTGACCATCGCCCTGCACCGGGCCTTCGACTCCCCGCACGACCGGATCGTCTGGGACACCGGCCACCAGAGCTACGTCCACAAGCTGCTCACCGGGCGCCAGGACTTCTCTGGGCTGCGGACGAAGGGCGGCCTGTCCGGCTACCCCTCGCGGGCCGAGTCCGAGCACGACCTGGTCGAGAACTCGCACGCCTCCACCGCGCTCTCCTACGCCGACGGCCTGGCCAAGGCCGCCCAGCTGCTCGGCGAGCACGACCGGCACACCGTCGCGGTGATCGGCGACGGCGCGCTCACCGGCGGCCTCGCCTGGGAGGCGCTCAACAACATCGCCGCCGCCAAGGACCGGCCGCTGGTCATCGTCGTCAACGACAACGAGCGCTCCTACGCCCGTACCATCGGCGGCCTCGCCAACCACCTCGCCACCCTGCGCACCACCCAGGGCTACGAGCGCTTCCTGTCCTGGGGCAAGGGCACCCTGCAGCGCACCCCGGTGGTCGGCCAGCCGATCTTCGAGGCGCTGCACGGTGCCAAGAAGGGCTTCAAGGACGCCTTCGCGCCGCAGGGCATGTTCGAGGACCTCGGCCTCAAGTACCTCGGTCCGATCGACGGCCACGACCTCGCCGCCCTGGAGTCCGCGCTCGGCAAGGCCCGGGGCTTCGGCGGCCCGGTGATCGTGCACTGCCTCACCGTCAAGGGCCGCGGCTACCTGCCCGCCGAGCGGGACGAGGCGGACCGCTTCCACGCCGTCAACCCGATCGACCCCTACACCTGCCTGCCGATCTCGCCCAGCACCGGCGTCTCCTGGACCTCGGTGTTCGGCGACGAGCTGCTGGCCGTCGGCGCCGAACGTCCGGACGTGGTGGCGATCACCGCCGCGATGCTCCAGCCGGTGGGCCTGGCGAAGTTCGCCAAGGCGTACCCGGAGCGCACCTTCGACGTGGGCATCGCCGAGCAGCACGCCGTCACCAGCGCGGCCGGTCTGGCCACCGGCGGACTGCACCCGGTGGTGGCGGTCTACGCGACCTTCCTCAACCGGGCCTTCGACCAGGTGCTGATGGACGTCGCGCTGCACCGGCTCGGTGTCACCTTCGTGCTGGACCGCTCCGGCGTGACCGGCCCGGACGGCGCCTCGCACAACGGCATGTGGGACATGTCGATCCTCCAGGTCGTGCCCGGACTGCGGCTCGCCGCCCCGCGCGACGCCGACGAACTGCGCGCCCAGCTGCGCGAGGCCGTGGACGTCTCCGACGCCCCGACCGTGGTGCGGTTCCCGAAGGCGACCATCGGCCCGGCCGTTCCCGCGATCGAGCGGATCGGCGGTGTGGACGTGCTGCTGCGCACCGGCGAGCTGCCGGAGATCCTGCTGGTCACCGTCGGCACCACGGCCGCCGCCGGGCTGGACGCGGCCCGGCTGCTGCTCGCCGAGGGGTTCACCGCGACCGTGGTCGACCCGCGCTGGGTCAAGCCGGTCGACCCGGCCCTGCCCGAGCTCGCCGCCCGGCACCGGCTGGTGGTCACGGTCGAGGACAACGGCCGTGCCGGCGGCGTCGGGACGGCGATCGCCCAGGCGCTGCGGGACGCCGACGTGGACGTCCCGGTGCGGGTGCTGGGCCTGCCGCAGGAGTTCCTCGGGCACGCCGCGCGCGGGGAGATCCTGGAGGAGACCGGGCTGACCGGTACCGGGGTGGCCGCCCAGACCGCCGCCTTCGCCAAGCACCTGCTTCCGGCCGGTGTCCTGCCGGACCGGGAGCTTCCGACCCGGGAGCTGCCGCCCCGGGACCGTCCGGACCGGGACCTTCCGAACCGAGGAGCGAACCAGCGCCATGCCGGCTGACCCCGACGACGACCGCACCGCCGCCCGATTCGACCTGGCCGCCCTGCTCGCCGAGCGGGGCAAGGAGCGGTACGAGCTGCAGAGCCGCTACCTGAATCCGCAGCTGGCCCGGATGCTGCACACCATCGGGTTCGACAAGTACTACGAGCGGGCCCGGGGCCAGTACTTCTACGACGCCGAGGGCAACGAGTACCTCGACATGCTGGCCGGCTTCGGCATCTTCGCGCTGGGCCGGCACCACCCGGTGGTCCGCTCCGCCGTCCAGCAGGTGATGGACCTCGACCTGCCGGACCTGGTCCGCTTCGACTGCTCGCCGCTGCCGGGCCTGCTCGCCGAGCGGCTGCTGTCGTACACGCCGGGGCTGGACCGGGTGTTCTTCGGCAACAGCGGCACCGAGGCGGTCGAGACGGCGCTGAAGTTCGCCCGGTACGCCACCGGGCGCCGCCGGATCCTGTACGCGGACCACGCCTTCCACGGGCTGACCACCGGTTCCTTGTCGGTGAACGGCGAGAACGGGTTCCGCAAGGGCTTCGACCCGCTGCTGCCGGACACCGCGATCCCGCTCGGCGACCTCGGGGCCCTGGCGAAGGAGCTGAAGCGCGGTGACGTCGCGGCGCTGATCGTCGAGCCGATCCAGGGCAAGGGGGTGCTGGCGCCGCCGCCCGGCTGGCTGAGGGCCGCCCAGGACCTGCTGCACGAGCACAAGGCGCTGCTGATCTGCGACGAGGTGCAGACCGGGATCGGGCGGACCGGCGAGTTCTTCGCCTACCAGGACGAGGACGGCGTGCTGCCGGACCTGGTGTGCGCGGCCAAGGCGCTCTCCGGCGGTTATGTGCCGGTCGGGGCGACCCTCGGCAAGGGCTGGATCTTCGAGAAGGTGTACTCCTCGATGGACCGGGTGCTGGTGCACTCGGCCAGCTTCGGTTCCAACGCGCAGGCGATGGCGGCCGGCCTGGCGACGCTGGAGGTGATCCGGGACGAGCAGGTGGTGGAGAACGCCCGCAAGGTGGGCGACTACTTCCGGGCGAGGCTGACCGCGCTGGTGGACCGCTACGAGCTGCTCGCCGAGGTGCGGGGCCGCGGGCTGATGATCGGGATCGAGTTCGGGCGGCCGAAGTCGCTGAAGCTGCGGACCGGCTGGACGGCCCTGCAGGCGGCCCGCAAGGGACTGTTCGCCCAGATGGTGGTGGTGCCGCTGCTGCAGCGGCACCGGATCCTGACCCAGGTGTCCGGGGACCATCTGGAGGTGATCAAGCTGATTCCGCCGCTGATCATCACCGAGCGGGACGTGGACCGGTTCGTGGAGGCGTTCACCGAGGTGATGGAGGACGCGCACCGGGGGAGCGGCCTGATGTGGGACTTCGGGCGGACGCTGGTGAAGCAGGCGGTCGGCGGCCGCTGAGTCGGCGCGGACGCGCTCGCGGGGTGGGACCGAGCGGCCGGGCCGCCGGGGTCTCGGGCTGTCGGGGTCTCGGGCTGTCGGGGTCTCGGGCGGCCGGGCCGCCGGGTCTCCGGGTCTCCGGGCCGCCGGGTTCCCACTCCGCGGGAGACAGCGGGTCAGAGCTCGGTCCGGCGGCGCCGGACCACGACGGCCAGGTCGACGGCGGCGAACAGGGTGAGGATCCCGCAGGCCACGGCGAAGCCGGTGAGGGTGCCCCGGCTCGGCGCGCCGAATTCCGGGGCGTTCGCGGCCCAGACCGCGAACCCCGCGGTGGCCAGCGCGAACAGCGGGGTGAAGGTCAGCGAGAGCAGGTAGCGCAGCTTGAGGTCGCTGCGGGCGGTGGCGGGTTCGGTGCCGCTGTGCCACCGCCGCGGGGTCGTGGCGGGCATCCGTGCTCACCTCCCGGTCCGTGCCGGTCCGTGCCGGTCCTCGGCGGTCGGTGCCGGTGCCGGCCCCCGGCCGGCGTGTCGCACGAGGTCCGGTCCGTACCGGCCGTCCTCGCACCGGCGGTCTACGATTCCAGCGTACGTCCGCTGGGCGAGCCGGGGAGGGGCGATGACGGACACGGACGCGGAGGGTTACGCGGGGCTGCGGGTCGAGCGGGCCGAGGAACTGGCCCGTCGGCACGGGTGGGCCTCGGTGCGGGTGCTGCCGCAGGGAGCGGCGATGACGATGGACCACCGGGAGGGGCGGCTCAACCTCGCGGTGCGTGACGGGCTGGTGGTGCGCAGCTGGGAGGGCTAGTGCGTGTCCGTCCGGTGTCCTTCGACGGCGTTCGATGTCCTTCGATGTCGTTCGCCGGCGTTCGACGGGTGGTCCGACGGTAACCCCACAAATGGCCCCGGGGGCATTACCGGGGGGCATTCCGAATTCTGCGGCAAAGGCGTTCTCCGATCATTCGAGGCCGCTTCGGGATGCTCCGGAGACGTTTTCGGAGCGAATGTCCGTATGGTGTTCGTGTGCCTCTTCCCAAATTCAGGCAAAAAAACACGGGGCGGGAGACCGGCCGGGCCGGTTCCCACCCCGTGGTAACCCTGCGTAGGTTCGCGGGTTCAGTCGAGGGGTCCGCCGGCCACGTAGACCACCTGGCCGGAGACGAAGCCCGCGCCCTCGCCGGCGAAGAAGGAGATGGCGTTGGCCACGTCCTCCGGCTCGCCGACCCGGCGCACCGGGATCTGGGTGGCGGCGGCGGCCTTGAACTCCTCGAAGTCCATGCCCACCCGGGCCGCGGTGGCGGCCGTCATGTCGGTGGCGATGAAGCCGGGGGCGACCGCGTTGGCGGTGATGCCGAACTTGCCGAGCTCGATGGCCAGGGTCTTGGTGAAGCCCTGCAGACCGGCCTTGGCGGCCGAGTAGTTGGCCTGGCCCCGGTTGCCCTGGGCCGAGGAGGAGGAGAGGTTGACGATCCGTCCGAAACCGGCGTCGACCATGTGCTTCTGGACCGCCCGGGTCATCAGGAACGCCCCGCGGAGGTGCACGTTCATGACCGTGTCCCAGTCGGATTCGGTCATCTTGAAGATCAGATTGTCCCGGAGCACGCCCGCGTTGTTCACGAGGACGACCGGGGCGCCGAGCTCGGCGACGATCCGGTCGACCGCGGCCTCCACCTGGGCGGCGTCGGAGACGTCCGCGCCGACCGCGAGGGCCCGGCCGCCCGCGGCAGTGATCCGCTCGACGGTCTCCCGGCCGGCCGACTCCTCCAGGTCGAGCACGGCGACCGCGTACCCGTCGGCGGCCAGGCGGACGGCGGTGGCGGCGCCCAGGCCACGGGCGGCGCCGGTGACGACGGCGACCCGCTGGGAGGTGGTCTGCTCGGTCATGCTCGGTCTCGTCTCTCTCGGGGGTCCGCGGACGCCGGATCGGGTCCGCGGATGTCGCTCGGGTGTCTGCCGGGGGTCACCCCGGTGACCGGTCGGGCGCGGTTCCGTTCCGGAACGCGGTACTCAGGGAACTCCCAGGAACCGTACGGCGGGCTCTCGGGTTCCGCGGGGTCGATCCGGAGGGCGGATCCGCCCGGGTGGCCATACCCTACCGGCGGGTAGGGAGCGCGGCCAGGGCGAAGGCGCAGGTGACCGAGGGTAAGGACCGACCGGTCGGCTTTCTCCTGCGAACGGGTTACCGGCGGGTCGGCGCGGCGAGTAAATATGCCAATGTTGCCGAACCTGCGTCTACTATCCGCCCCTGCCTGCCAGCGAGGGCCTGCCGTTTGTATAGTGTCCGCCAGCAGCCACCGGCTGCACGGCTGGAGCGCCCTCCCTCACAGCGGGACGCCCACTCGCCGTTACTGCCCCACCCGGGTGTCCCACACACACCGGGTGTGACATCGGGACGGATACATGGTGCTGGGGGAGATCCCGACGACCCGCGTGTCCGCGCGACTGCAGCAGTCGCCCGGACACCTCATCCGCGTTGCACAGCAGGTCCACACTCGACTGTGGTCCGAACATGTCGGGGCCGATCTCACGGCCCCGCAGTTCGCGGTCCTGTTGGTTCTCGCCCTCGAACCGGGCGCCGACCAGCGGACCGTAGGCGAGCGTGCCTCGCTCGACAAGGCCACGATGGCCGAGATGGTCGCCCGGCTGGTCCGGCGCGGCCTGGTGCTTCGGCGCCGAGACCCGGCCGACGGCCGGCGCAAGCTGCTCGCTCTCTCGCAGAGCGGCGCCCAGGCTGTCCGCGAGGCCACCGGCGGAGTGGTCCGTGTGCAGCGCACGCTCTTCGAGCCGCTCACCTCGGAGGAGCAGCTGGAGATTGTCCGTGTCATGGCCAAGATAGCCAGACTGGAGCCGGCCCAGGTCGCCGTCCTGACGGACGCGCGACCGATGCTGGACGCCCAGAGGGCGATCGGCTACCTGATCAGGGTGAGCCAGCAGGTGCACACCAAGCTCTGGTCCGAGCACGTCGGTTCGGAGCTGACGGCACCGCAGTACGCGGTGCTGGACGCGCTCGAGCTGGAGCCGGGCGCCGACCAGCGCACGGTGGGCGAGCTCGCTTCGCTGGACAAGGCCACGATGGCGGAGATGGTCAGCCGGCTGGTCCGGCGCGGCCTGGTCCAGCGTCGCCGCGACCCCTCGGACGGGCGGCGCAACCTGCTGTCGCTCTCGCCGGCGGGTCAGGACCTGCTGCACCGCTCGTCCGCGGGCGTGGCCCAGGTCCAGCGGTTGCTGCTGGCTCCGCTGGAGGAGCACGAGCACGAGGCGGCGCTCGCGCTGATCGCCAAGGCGGCGCGGCTGTAGGCGAACGCCTCGGCCGTCCGGCAAAACGATTCGCCATCCGGTCGTTCCGCGGTCGTCCGTCGCTCACCCGTCGGCCGGCCGTCCTCGACCGAGGGCCGTCCGCCCCGGACCGGTGACGGTTCGCGGGTCAACACGGCGAAGGCCGCCCTCCCCGATGCGGGAGGGCGGCCTTCGCCGTTGACGGGGGGCGGGGCGGGCGGTGCCGCCGGTCCGGTCAGTTCCAGTCGAAGCCCTGCGGGTCCGGGCCGATCCGGGTGCCGGTGGCGACACCGGCGATCGCGGCGAGGTCCTCGGCGTCCAGCTCGAAGCCGGCGACGTCGAGGTTCTCCTTGATCCGCGAGGGGGTGACCGACTTCGGGATCGCGATGATGCCGCTCTGCAGGTGCCAGCGGAGCACCACCTGGGCGACGGTGCGGCCGTGCTTCTCGGCGATCCGGACCAGGGCCGGCTCGCCGAGGAGGTCCTTGCCCTGGCCGAGCGGGCTCCACGCCTCGGTGGCGATGCCGTGCTCGGCGTGGAAGGCGCGCAGCTCCTCCTGCGGGAAGTACGGGTGCAGCTCGACCTGGTTCAGCACCGGGACGAGCGAGGACTCCTCGGCCAGCCGGGTGAGCTGCTCGGTGCCGAAGTTGGAGACGCCGACCGACCTGACCCGGCCGTCGGCCCGCAGCTGCTCCATGGCCTTCCACACATTGGCGTAGCTGCCGTGCATCGGGCGCGGCCAGTGGATCAGGTAGAGGTCGAGGTAGTCCAGGCCGAGCCGCTCCAGGGAGGCGTCGAACTCGCGCAGCACCGCGTCGCGGCCCTGCTCGCCGGACCAGTCGCGGGTGCCGGAGTTCCACAGCTTGGTGGTGATGTAGAGGTCCTCGCGGGCGATGCCGCTGGCCAACGCCTCGGCGACGGCCTTGCCGGTGCCGGTCTCGTTCTCGTAGATCGCTGCGGTGTCGATGGAGCGGTAGCCCGCCTCGATCGCGGCGCGGACGGCGTCGGTGGCCTCCGCGTCCGGGACCTGCCAGACCCCGAAGCCGAGCTGGGGGATGAGGTTGCCGTCGTTGAGCTCGAGGCTCGGGATGTTGCTCACGGAAGGAGTGCCCTCTCCTGGTCGTCCACGGTTCCTAGGGGGCAACCGGTGGGGGCGCCGGATTTGTTCCCCGGTCCGGGAGAAATTTTCCGACGCGCTCTACCGGCGCTTGCAGCAGCCTACGGGGTGGGTCCGACGGGCGGAAAACCTGTTGCGCAGATCACATCCGGGTTGGCAGTCTCGCTGCCATGACCTCCTGACGAACCACGGCCGTGACCCTACCGGCCTCCCCCCTCGCCCTCCGCCCGCACCGCCTCCAACGGAGCGTCATGCTGCTCAAAACCCTCCCGCTGGCCGACCCCGGCCGCCCGGAACTCTCCTCCCCGCTCGGGTTCCTGCGCTGGCTCCAGCGCGGCCAGCGGCGCGGGCAGGTGCTCGCCACCTGCTGGTCGCTGCTGGAGATGGGCTGCCAGGCGGCCCTGCCGCTGCCGGTCGGCCTCGGTGTCCAGGCCGTCGTCGACGGGGACTCCGGCGCCCTGTGGCGGGCCGCCGCGCTCGCCCTGGCGCTGGCGGCGGTCTCTGCGGTCGGCACCGTCCTGCTGCACCGTCAGGCGGTGTGGAACTGGATCCACGCCGCCTGCCAGGTCCGGCAGCTGGTGGCCCGCCAGGCCTCCCACCTCGGCTCCGGGCTGTCCCGGCGGATCGCCACCGGCGAGATCGTCGCGGTCGGCAGCGGGGACGTCGAGAAGATCGGCTGGTACGTCGAGCTCGTCGCCCGGCTGCGCGGGGCGATCGTGGTCTGGCTGGGGGTGAGCGCCGCGGTGCTGGCCACCGAACCGGTGCTCGGGCTGGCCGTGCTGCTCGGCGTGCCGGTGCTCGCCGCCTCGGTCTGGCCGCTGCTGGGGCCGTTCGAGCGCCGCTACACCGAGCAGCGCGCGCTCGGCGGCAGGGCGACCGAGCTGGCCGCCGACACGGTGGCCGGACTCCGGGTGCTGCGCGGCATCGGGGGCGAGGAGCTCTTCCTCGACCGCTACCGGGCGGCCTCCCAGAAGGTCCGCTCGGCCGCCGTCCGGTCGGCCCGGATCTGGTCCCTGATGCAGGCCCAGCAGGTGCTGCTGCCCGGGCTGTTCGTGGTCGGGATCACCTGGTACGGCGCCCGGCAGGCGGCCGAGGGGCGGATCTCGATCGGCACCCTGGTCGCGGTCTACGGCGCCACCGCCTTCCTGGCCGCGCCGCTGCGGATCCTCGGCGAGGCGGCGCACGCCTGGAGCGTCGCCAGGGTCTCGGCCGGGCGGGCCGTCCGGGTGCTCTCGCTCGCCCGGACCGACGGCGCCGGGACGAGCGGGCTGGCCGATCCGGCGCGTTCCGACCTGTACGACCCGGTCACCGGGCTGACCGCCCGGGCCGGGGAGCTGACCGCGGTGGTCTGCGGCGACCCGGACTTCGCCGGCGCGCTGGCCGAGCGGCTCGGCGGGCACGTCCCGGTGGCCGAGGACGGCCGGCCGGAGCCCTCGGTCCGGCTCGGCGGCGTCGAGCTGGACACCGTCCCGCTGGCCGAGGCGCGGGCCGCCGTACTGGTGCACGACAAGGAGCCGGTGCTGCTCTCCGGCACCCTGGCGGCGCTGTTCGACATCCCCGCCTCGGGCCGGGTCGACCCCGCCGGGGCGCTCGCCGCCGCCCGTGCGGAGGACGTGCTCGACGCCCTGGTGGACGGCTCGGCGGGCCTGACCGGCCGCGGCGATGCGATGCGGGCGGAGATCACCGAGCGCGGGCGCTCGCTGTCCGGCGGGCAGCGCCAGCGGCTGGCGCTCGCCCGGGCGCTGCTGGCGGACCCGCCGGTGCTGGTGCTCGACGAGCCGACCAGCGCGGTCGACGCGCACACCGAGTCCCGGATCGCCGCCGGGCTGCGGAAGAACCGCGAGGGGCGCACCACGGTGGTCCTCGCGACCAGTCCGCTGCTGCTCGACCGGGCGGACCGGGTGGTACTGGTCCGGGACGGCCGGGTGGCCGCGAGCGGCTCGCACCGCGAGCTGATGCGGGGCGAGCCGGCCTACCGGGCGGTGGTGACCCGCGAGGAGGAGCCGGTACGGGTCGGGCCGGGCGCCGAGGCGCCGGCACCGGTGGGGGAGCGGTCGTGAGGCGCCGCCGCCCGTCCGGGCCGTCCGGGGTGCGCCCCGCCGCCGCGTCCCGGTGGAACCGTCCGATCCCTTCCCAGCCGAGGAGTGACACATGAAGCCCCCCGTCCAGCAGGAGCAGGGGCCGGCCACCACGCTGCCGGTCGGCTCCCCGGCCGCCGTGCGCGGCTACCTCCGGGTGCTGGCCCGGCGCCACCGCGGGGCGTTCTCGGCCGTGGTCGGGCTGCACACGGTGGCCACCGTGGCCGGGCTGGTCGGGCCGTGGGTGCTCGGCACCCTGGTCGAGTCGCTGGCCACCGGCACCGCCGGGTCCACCGTCACGGTGGCCGTGGCCTGGTACCTGCTCGCGCTGGCGGTGCAGTCCGCCTTCACCTGGTGGTCGCGGCTGCGCGGCGCCGTGCTCGGCGAGCGGGTGCTGGCCGACCTCCGGGAGGACTTCCTGGTCCGCTCGGTGGCCCTGCCGACCGGTGTGCTGGAGCGGGCCGGGACGGGCGACCTGGTCTCCCGCGGCACCACCGACATCGACCGGCTGGACAAGTCGGTGCGCGAGGCGGTGCCGGAGCTGGCGGTGGCGATCGTCTCGCTGCTGCTGGTCCTCGGTGCCCTGGTGGTCACCTCGCCGCTGCTCGCGCTCACCTCGCTGCTCGGCCTGCCGCTGCTGCTGGCCTCCTCCCGCTGGTACTTCCGGCGTGCCCCGCAGTCCTACCGGAACGAGTCGGCCGGGTACGCGGCGGTGAACTCCGTGCTGGCCGAGACGGTGGACGCGGGCCGGACGGTGGAGGCGCTGCGGCTCGGCGAGCAGCGGGTCCGGCTGACCGACCGCAAGCTGGCGGAGTGGATCGCCTGGGAGCGGTACACCCTCTGGCTGCGTTCGGCGTGGTTCCCGACCATCGACGCGGTGTACACCCTGGCGGTGCTCGGTCCGCTGCTGCTCGGCGGGCTGTTCGCGCTGCGCGGCTGGATCTCGGTCGGCCAGCTGACCACCGGGGTGCTCTACGCGCAGGCGCTGGTGGCCCCGGTCGACCTGATCCTGCGGTGGTACGACGAGCTGCAGATCGGACAGGCCTCGCTCGCCCGACTGGTCGGCGTGCACGAGGTGCCGGCGGCGGAGAACGACGACGAGGTCCGGCCGAGCGGGCGGCGGGTCGAGGCGCGGGACGTGCGTTTCGGCTACCGGGAGGGCGCCGATGTACTGCACGGCATCAGCCTGGACGTCGCCCCGGGCAGCCGGGTGGCCCTGGTCGGGCCGTCCGGGGCCGGGAAGTCCACGCTGGGCCGGCTGCTGGCCGGGATCTACGCTCCGGGCCGGGGCAGTGTGACCCTCGGCGGGGCGGCGCTGTCCCGGATGCCGGCCGAGCGGGTGCGTTCCGAGGTGGCGCTGGTCAACCAGGAGCACCACGTGTTCGTCGGGACGCTCCGGGACAACCTGCTGCTGGCCGCCCCCGGGGCGGACGACGCCGAGCTGCGCGGGGCGCTGGACGCGGTGGACGCCGGGGAGTGGGTGGACGCGCTCCAGGCCGGTCTCGACACCGAGGTCGGCTCCGGCGGCGCCGCGCTGACACCGCCGCAGGCCCAGCAGCTGGCGCTGGCCCGGCTGGTGCTGGCGGATCCGCACACCCTGGTGCTGGACGAGGCCACCTCGCTGCTGGACCCGCGGGCCGCCCGGCACCTGGAGCGTTCGCTCGCCCGGGTACTGGAGGGCCGGACGGTGATCGCCATCGCGCACCGGCTGCACACCGCGCACGACGCGGACGTGATCGCGGTGGTCGAGGGCGGCCGGATCAGCGAGTACGGCAGCCACCCGGAGCTGGTGGCGGCCGGTGGTCCGTACGCGGCACTGTGGCGCTCCTGGCGGGACGAGGGGTGAGACCCCTCCGTCGACGCGCCATGACGCGCCATGACGCGGCGTCACGGAGCGTGACGGTGGGTGGCGCGACGAAGGGAGGGGTTGCCCCGTGCGGGTTACTCCCGGGCGCGTGGCGGGGCAAACCCTCCCATTCACCCGCAGACTGCACGGGTGACCAAGATTTCGGACGGCTCCGCCAAGCGCAGTGAGATCGGTGGGATTCCCACCCGGTACATCGGGATCGGCGTCATCGTCGTCCTCGCGGTGTGGTTCCTGTTCGCCAACCTCGACAAGGTGCAGATCCAGTTCTGGGTGTTCACCGTGACGGCTCCGCTCTGGATCGCCCTGCTGGGCACCCTGATCGCCGGCGCGGCGCTCGGCTGGCTGCTGAAGGGGCGGCGCGGACGGTGAGCAGCGCCGATCCGTCGCCCGGGCCCGGACCGGCTTCCGGTCCCGGGCCCGGCGGCTTCACCCCGCTGATCGAGATGCGCGGGGTCAACAAGCACTTCGGCGCGCTGCACGTGCTCCAGGACATCGAGCTGACGGTGGGCCGCGGCGAGGTCGTGGTGGTGATCGGGCCCTCCGGATCGGGGAAGTCCACCCTCTGCCGGGCCGTCAACCGGCTGGAGCCGATCGAGTCCGGCACCATCCTCATCGACGGCCGGCCGCTGCCCGAGGAGGGCAAGGGCCTGGCCAGGCTGCGGGCCGAGGTCGGGATGGTGTTCCAGTCCTTCAACCTGTTCGCGCACCGGACCGTGCTGCAGAACGTCTCCCTGGCGCAGATCAAGGTGCGCGGGCGGGCCAGGGCCGAGGCGGACGCCAAGTCCCGGGCGCTGCTGGAGCGGGTCGGGCTGGCGGAGCAGGCGGACAAGTACCCGTCCCAGCTCTCCGGGGGCCAGCAGCAGCGGGTGGCGATCGCGCGGGCGCTGGCGATGGACCCGAAGGCGCTGCTCTTCGACGAGCCGACCTCGGCCCTGGACCCCGAGATGATCAACGAGGTGCTGGACGTGATGCGCCGGCTGGCGCACGAGGGCATGACCATGGTCGTGGTGACCCACGAGATGGGCTTCGCCCGCTCCGCCGCCAACCGGGTGGTCTTCATGGCGGACGGCCGGATCGTCGAGGACCGCGCGCCGGAGGAGTTCTTCGACGCCCCGGAGAGCGAGCGTGCCCGGGACTTCCTCTCCAAGATCCTGAAGCACTGAGGCCCGGCCCGTGAGAAAGACCGTCACCCTGCTGGCCGCGGCCCTGCTGCTGGCCGGCTGCGGCAAGCCCGGCACCCCGCCGCCCAAGGGGCCGCAGCCCAGCGCGCTGCCCACGTACCAGGTGGCGACCGGGAGCCCGGTCACCGGCTCCCCGACCCTGGACGGCGCCCGGGCCCGGGGCCGCCTGGTGGTCGGCGCCAAGGAGGACCAGCCCTACCTCGGCCAGAAGAACCCGGCCACCGGCGTGTACTCCGGCTTCGACATCGAGATCGCCAAGATGGTCGGCGCCGACCTGGGCTTCGGCCCGGACCGGATCGAGTTCCGCACCATCGCCTCGGCCAACCGCGAGACCGCGCTGCAGAACGGCCAGGTCGACTACTACGTCGGCACCTACACCATCAACGACAACCGCAAGAAGCTGGTCGGCTTCGCCGGGCCGTACTACCTGGCCGGGCAGTCGCTGCTGGTGCGCAGGAACAACAAGGACATCAACGGGCCGCAGGACCTGGACGGCAAGAAGGTCTGCTCGGCCGCGGGCTCCACTCCGTACCAGCGGATCCAGAAGCAGTACCCGAAGGCGGAGCTGATCGGCTACGACACCTACTCGGCCTGCGTGGACAACCTGATCACCTCCCAGGTGGACGCCGTCACCACGGACAACACCATCCTCATGGGCTACGCGGCCAAGGTGCCGGACGAGCTCAAGGTGGTCGGCCCGCTGTTCTCGCAGGAGCCGTACGGGATCGGCACGCCCAGGGACGACACCGTGCTGCGCGGGGCGCTGAACGACGCGCTGGCGCACCACGAGGAGAACGGCGACTGGAAGAAGGCGTACGACGCGACCCTCGGCCTGTCCGGGATCCCCGCGCCCGCCCCGCCGCCGATCGACCGGTACTGAGGGAGGGCCGGGCTGTGAAGACGCTGACCGACAACTGGTCGACCTACTGGGAGGGCTTCCTCGGGACCCTCTCGCTGTTCGTGGTGAGCGCGGTGCTGGCGCTGGTGCTCGGGGTGCTGATGGCGAGCTTCCGGGTCTCGCCGGTCAAGCCGCTGCGGGTGTTCGGCACGGCCTGGGTGACGCTGCTGCGCAACACCCCGCTCACCCTGCTGTTCTTCATCGTGGTGCTGGGTCTGCCGCGCTTCGACATCACCCTGCCGTTCTTCACCTTCGCGGTGCTCGCGCTCGGCTGCTACACCTCGGCCTTCGTCTGCGAGGCGATGCGCTCGGGCGTGAACACCGTGCCGGTCGGCCAGGGCGAGGCGGCGCGCAGCCTGGGCATGACCTTCGGCCAGACGATGGGACTGGTGGTGCTGCCGCAGGCGTACCGGTCGGTGGTGGCCCCGATCGGCAGTGTGATGATCGCGTTGGCGAAGAACACCGCGATCGCGGGCTCGTTCAGCGTCACCGAGCTGCTCGGCACCTACCGGACCATCAACGAGCTGGGCTACAGCATCGTCTGGACCTTCGTGTGGATCGCTGTCGGCTATCTGATCATCACCCTGGCCGTCAGTCTCGTGTTCAACCTGCTGGAACGACGAGTGGCGGTGTCGCGATGACGGCGGAATCCTCGGCGCTCTACGACATCCCGGGCCCGAAGGCACTCGCCCGGCACCGGCTGTACGGCGGGATCGCGCTGCTGGCGATCGCCGCGCTGCTCGGCTGGATCGTCTACATGCTCTTCCACACCCAGCAGTTCACCGAGTCCAAGTGGATGGCCTTCGAGTACAAGGGCGTCCAGGAGCTGCTGCTGCGCGGGCTCGGCAACACCCTCAAGGCCTTCGGCTGGACGGTGCTGTTCGCGCTGCCGTTCGGCGCGCTGTTCGCCGCCGGGCGGCTCTCCGACCACCGGCCGGTGCGGATGCTGTCCACGCTGGTGGTGGAGTTCTTCCGGGCCATGCCGCTGCTGGTGATGATCTTCTTCATCTTCGTCGCGCTCCAGGTCGCCCCGCTCTGGGCGCTGGTGGCGGGACTGGTGCTCTACAACGGCTCGGTGCTGGCCGAGGTGTTCCGGGCCGGGGTGCTGGCGGTGCCCAAGGGGCAGCGGGAGGCGGCCTTCGCGCTCGGCCTGCGCAAGACCCAGGTCATGGCGTACGTACTGGTGCCGCAGGCCAACCGGGCGATGCTGCCGGCCATCATCAGCCAGCTGGTGGTGGCGCTCAAGGACACCTCGCTGGGCTTCCTGATCACCTACGAGGAGTTCCTGCACGCGGGCAAGCTGATCGCCACCAACCTGGACTACGACCTGCCGTTCATCCCGGTGGTGATGGTGATCGCGCCGATCTACATCGGCATGTGCCTGCTGCTGTCCTGGTTCGCGCGCTGGGTCGAGCGGCAGAGCCGGCGCCGGCCGAGCATGCGGGGCGGGGCGCCGGTGGCCGACGCCGAGGTGGCGATGGGGCTGCCGCCGACCGCGCAGCGATGATGGCGCGGCCCGGTCCCGCCGGGGGCGCGAGGGGTGTCCGTGTCCGGTGTGAACCATAGGTGCGAACGAGGGTCGGATCGGTACCTCCAAACTCTGCTTATGATTGCCGGGCATGGGCACGGCGGCCGGGCGGAGGCACAGTGGAGCCGGTATTCGACTCGCGGCACATCCGGACCTTCCACGAGGTCGTCCGGGCCGGTTCCTACTCGGCGGCGGCCCGCGAACTCGGCTACACCCAGCCCGCCATCACCCAGCAGATGAAGGCCCTGGAACGCACCGTCGGCCTGCCGCTGTTCACCCGGGCCGGGCGCGGACTGCGGCTCACCGAGGCCGGCGAGGCGCTCTCCCGGCACGCCGAGCAGATCCTCGGCAGCCTCTCCGCCGCCCAGCAGCAGCTGGCCGCGCTGGCCCGGCTGCGCGCCGGACGGGTCCGGGTCTGCGCGTTCCCGAGTGCCAACGCCACCCTGATACCGGAGACCATGGCCCGGCTGCTCGCCGAGCACCCGGGCGTCCGGGTCGAACTGCTGGAGGCCGAGCCGCCCGACTCCGTGCAGCGGCTGCTGCGCGGCGAGTGCGACATCGCGCTGGCCTTCCGCTATCCCGGCGCGCCCGCCGAGGTGCCGCCGGAGCTGGACGAGATCCCGCTGATGGAGGACCTGCTGACGGTGCTGCTGCCGGTCGGCCACCCGCTCGGCCGGCGGCACGCCGTCCGGCTCGCCGACCTCGACGGCGAGCGGTGGATCGCCGGCTGTCCGCGATGCCGGGCGAACCTCCTGCACGTCTGCGCGGAGGAGGGCTTCGCGCCGGACATCGTGTTCTCCACCGACGACAACCTCGCGGTGCAGAGCCTGGTCGCCGCCGGTGTCGGGATCGCGCTGATGCCGGCGCTGGTGCTCTCCTTCATGTGCCACCGCAAGGTCACCGGCCGGGCCGTGGAACCGCATCTGCGGCGGCAGGTCAGCGCGTACGTGCTCCGCGAGCACCGCCGGATCCCCGCCACGGCCCTGGTGCTCGACCAGCTGCGCCAGGCGGCGGCGGCCCGGGTCGGCTGCTGAGCCGGGCGACCGGGCGTCGGGCCGGGGCCGGTCGGACCCGGCCCGGCTGGACCCCGCGCCGTCGGACCCCGCCCCGTCGGATCCGGCCCCGTCGGATTCTGTCCCGTCGAACCCGGTCCGATTGATAAGCGGTGGTTGGGGGAAGGCGAAAGAACCCTCCTTGGACGTGATAGGTCGCGCGGGGCGACGCTACCGTCATGACAACGTCAGCCACGGTCGGCACCGGCCGGCTCACCGAGCGTATGAGCGCCCTCGTCGGCGAGATCCGCGCCGTGGTGGACCGCGGCCTGCCGCCGGAACTCACCGCGTACCTGGTCGGCGAGCGCCTCGCCCCGCACCTCGGGGACAGCGAGCTGCTCACCGCCGAGCAGCGCGAGGGCGACCCGGACCGCTACCGCCAGCACGTCCTCCACGCCGAGGAGGACGGCTCCTTCTCGGTCGTCGCGCTGGTGTGGCTGCCCGGCCAGCGGACCCCGATCCACGACCACGTCTCCTGGTGCGTGGCCGGCGTCCACCAGGGCCAGGAGAGCGAGACCCGCTACCGGCTGGTGTCCGACGGGCGGACCGCCCACCTGGTGGAGACCGAGCACGTGGTCGGCCCGGCCGGCACCGTCGCCGCGTTCGCCCCGCCCGGCGACATCCACCTGGTCCGCAACGCGTGCGGCTCCACCGCGATCTCCGTCCACGTCTACGGTGCCGACGTCGCCAAGCTCGGCACCAGCATCCGGCGCGTCTACCGGCTGCCCGCCGGGGAACAGCGGTGAACCCCGAATGGCCCTGACCCTCCGGGACCGCCGGGTGCGGCCGGTCCGCACCCGCGTCCTGCCCCCGCTCGGCGGCGACGCCCCCGGCCTGCTGCTCGCGGTGCTCGGCGTGGCCGCCGCGATCGCGGTCCACCAGGCCGTCCCCGCCGTGCCCAAGCTCACCGCCGCCGTCGTGCTCGGCATCGCCGCCGCCCACCTGCCCGGGCTGCGGCCCGTCGTCCGCGGCATCGCCCGCCCCGGGCTCTCGACGGCCGGCAAGCGGCTGATGCGGATCGGCATCGTGCTGCTCGGCCTCAAGCTGAGCCTCGACGACGTGCTCGGCCTCGGCTGGGCCACCGTCGCGATGGTGCTCACCGTGGTCGGGGCCACCTTCGCCGGCACGCTCTGGCTCGGGCGGCGCCTCGGGCTGCCCGGCGACCAGCCGCTGCTGGTCGCCACCGGCTACTCGATCTGCGGCGCCTCGGCGATCGGCGCGGTCAGCCAGGCCGCCGGCAGCGAGGAGGAGGACGTCGCCGCCTCGGTCGCCCTGGTCACCCTCTGCGGAACCCTGGCGATCGCCGTCCTGCCGCTGCTCCAGCAGCCGCTCGGGCTCGACCCCAGCGGCTTCGGGCGCTGGGTCGGCGCCAGCGTCCACGACGTCGGGCAGGTGGTCGCCACCGCGCAGACCGGCGGCGCCGGAGCGCTGCGCGAAGCGGTGCTGGTCAAACTGATGCGGGTGGTCCTGCTGGCACCGCTGGTCGCCGGGGTCGCGGTGGCCGTCCGGCGTTCGCACCGGCGGGCCGGCACCGCGCCGACCGCAGGCAAGCGGCCGCCGCTGCTGCCGCTGTTCGTGGCCGGCTTCCTGGCCATGATCGTGCTGCGCACCACCGGGATACTGCCCGAGCGGGCCCTCGCGCTCGCCGGGGACACTCAGGAGCTGCTGCTCGCGGCCGCCCTGTTCGGGCTCGGCAGCGCCGTCCACCTGCCGACCATGGTCCGGACCGGTGGCCGGATCGCTCTGCTCGGACTCGGTTCCTGGCTGGTGGTGGCCGGGGTGTCGTACGCCGGAGTGCTGATCACCACGTAGATCGGGCAGCACGTGGATCGGGCACCACGCACGTCGGGCACCGGGTAAATCCGGCGCCCACCGCAGCCGACTGGGTTATCGTCGGGCGGGTGGTCGGCCTCGGGGCGTGTTCGCACGCGCCCTCGGAGGCCGTCCCGCGTGTCCGTGACCCCGACTCCGCGGAGGAACCCGCCGCATGTACAGCGCACCGCCCGAACGGGACGGCACCGCCGCCGTCGTCACGCTGGACCGGCGAGAGGGTCCGTTCGGGGAAGTGGCGCTGCGCCGGCGCGGGCGGGACTACGAGATCGTCGCCAACGGCTGCTTCCTGATGGACACCGCCGACGGCCGCTCCGAGCGGCTGCTGATCGGGGTGGCACTGGAGGAGCTGGACCGGACCGGGCCGGTGGCGCGGCCGTCCCTGCTGATCGGCGGGCTCGGCGTGGGGTTCTCGCTGGCGCACGCGGCCGCCGAACCGCGCTGGGGCCGGATCGCGGTCGTGGAGCGCGAGAGCGCGATCATCGACTGGCACCGGGACGGACCACTGGCCGCGTTCTCGGCCGGGGCGCTGGAGGACGAGCGGGTCGAGGTGCTGCACACCGACCTGTTGGAGTACCTGGCCGGGGCCGACGGCGCCCGCTACGACGCGCTCTGCCTGGACATCGACAACGGGCCGGACTGGACCGTCACCGACGGCAACGCCGGGCTGTACGGCGCGGACGGACTGGCGGTGCTGCACCACCGGCTGGAGCCGGGCGGGGTGCTGGCGGTCTGGAGCGCCCGACCGTCCCCGGCCTTCGAGGAGGAGCTGCGGGCGGCCGGCTTCCGCGACGTGGTGACCCACGAGATCGAGGTCGCCCGGGGTGTGCCCGACGCGGTGCACCTGGCCCGCCGCGCGCGGTGAGCGGCACCCCGGCCCGCCCCGCGCGGTGAGCGCGGGGCGGGCCGGGGCGTGGACGGGCGGGGCTACTTGAGGCCGTTGTCCACCGCGGCCATCAGTTCGCCGTTCGGCGTGTCACCGTCGAAGGCCCAGATCATCGCGCCGGCCAGCCCCTGGGACTTGATCCAGGCGGTCTTGCGGGCGATCTCGGTCGGGTCGTCGTAGGAGTAGAACACCGAGCCGTTGTAGATGTAGGCGTACCCGGCGACCGGGTCCCGGTAGATGGTGTAACCACCGCCGGTGGCCATCTGCTTGAGCTTCTTGTAGTCCTCGAAGCCGGCCTCGTAGGTGCCCGGGCCGGGGCCCGTCGCGGTCTGGAAGAGGCCGTTGGTGGTGCCGCGCGGGACGCCCGTCCAGCCGCGGCCGTAGAACGGGATGCCCAGCGTGAGCTTGCTCTTCGGGGCGCCGCCGGAGACGTACGCGCCGATCGCGATCTCGGAGCTGAACTGCCGGGCCGGCGGGTTCGGGTCGCCCGCCGCGACCTTGATCGCGGACTGCTGGTTGGTGACCATCTCCCAGCCGCCGTGGTAGTCGTAGCCCTGGATGGTGGCGAAGTCGAAGGCGCCGAACAGGCCGGGGATGTCGATGCCGGCGGAGACCTTCGCCGGGTCGGCCGGGAGGAAGGCGCTCAGCGTGTAGTGCTTGCCGGTGGTGGCGCCGAGGGCGTCCAGCTGACGGCGGAACTCCTGCGCCAGCAGGGTGTAGTTGGCCTTGTCGGCGGGCCGGAAGATGTTCCCGGTGTGCCCGTCGGAGTTCGGCCACTCCCAGTCGAGGTCGATGCCCTCGAAGATGCCCGCCGCGCTGCCCGCGCCGCCGCGGCCGTCGATCACCGGCAGGTTGCCCTTGATGTACATGTCGATGCAGGAGCTGACCAGCGCCTTGCGGGAGGCGTCGGTGGCCGCCGCGTCGGAGAACCACTTGCTGTACGACCAACCGCCCAGCGAGATCTGGATCTTGAGGTTGGGGTACTTGGCCTTGAGCTGCTTCAGCTGGTTGAAGTTGCCGGCCAGCTTCTGGTCCCAGGTGTCGGTGGTCCCGGCCACCGAGCTGCCCGCGTCCCAGCCCTTGCCGAAGTCGGCCCAGGCGTCACCGGCGCCGTCGCCCGCGTTCGGGTCGTTGTCCGGACCGGCCGCCTTGTTGGTGATGAAGCACTGCTTGGTGCTCGGGTGGATGTTGGCGAAGGCGTAGTTGAGCGTGGTGAGCCGGCCGGCCGAGCCCGAGGTGTCGAGCTGCTTCACGCTGTAGCCGCGGGCGTAGATGCTCCACTGGGTGAAGTAGCCGATCTTCATCGCCGCCGGGTTGCTGCCGCCGGGCTTGGTCTTGCCGGTGACCGGGCCGGAGGCGGGGGAGACGTTGCCGGCCGCGTCGCGGGCCTTGACGGTGAAGGTGTACGAGGTGTCCGGCGCCAGGCTGCCGACGGTCGCGGCGGGGGACGTCACGGTCACGGCCAGCGCGGTGCCGTTGTACACGTCGTAGGCCGTGACGCCGACGTTGTCGGTGCTCGGGGCCCAGCTCAGCGAGACGGAGTTGGCGTCCGAGCCGGTCACGGCGGGGGTGCCCGGAGTGCTGGGCGCCTCGCGGTCGTCGACCGCGGGGCTGGTGGTGGCGCTCACCGGGCCGGCCGCCGCGGAGCGGTTGCCCGCCGCGTCGAAGGCCTGGACGGTGAACTGGTAGGCGGTGCCGGCGGTCAGGCCCTGAACGGTGACGGCGGTGGTGGCGCCGTCGGCGGTGGCCACCTTGGTGCCGCCCTGGAAGACGTCGTAGCCGGTGACGGCCACGTTGTCGGTGCTGGCGGTCCAGGACAGGTCGACCGAGGTCTGGGTGACGGTGCCGGTCCTGAGGTTGCCGGGGACGGTCGGCGCGGTCTGGTCGCCGCCGCTGCCGTCGCACGGCTGGCCGTTGATCTTGCAGTTCTTCAGCGGCTGGTAGCTGCCGGAGTAGGCGATGTTGAAGCCGACGTTGTAGGTGCCGCCGGCCGGCAGGGTCGCGGCCCAGCCGGGGTTCTTCACCGTGACGTGGGAGGCCGAGGTGGTGTAGCTGGCGTTCCAGAGGCCCGCCACGGTGTTGCCGGTCGGGAGGTCGAACTCCAGGGTCCAGCCGTTCACCGGGGCGGTGGAGCCGTTGGTGATGGTGTAGCTGCCCTCGTAGCCGGTGCTCCAGTCGCTGCCCTTGGCGAAGGCCGCGGTGACCGACCCGGCGGCCGCCTCGGCGGCCGAGGCGGCGGCGCGCTCCGCCGCGGCGCTGGCCATGGTGGCGGGGAGGGCGGCGGCGAGGACCGGGACGAGCAGGGTCCCGGCTGCCAGTAGCGGCAGGCTGATCCGACGTCTGCGCATGGATGTGGCTCCTGTCCTGGGGCCCCGGGGCAGGCCCGGACGCCCCGTTACCCGTGGGGAGGTGTCAGGTGCGTGGAGCGGTGTGCTCCGGGCCATGGGGGCGGCGCGGAACCGGTCCTCGGGCCGTCGGGGTGCCACGGAGGATCCTGTGCCGAGGGTAGGGAGCGGACCGGCAACTGGCAATAGGTCTGTACCAGTTGGTGGTCGTGGGCATGACGGACGGCGCCCACCCGGCCGGGCCGCCGCCGGTGGGGCGGCGGGCCGGTGCGGGTGCGCGCCGTCCGGGCCGGGAGCGCCGAGGGCCGGGGGCCGGGGGGCCGGCGGTCGGGGGTGCCGAGGGTCGGGGGTGCCGGCGGTCGGGATTGCTGACGGCCTGGGTGCGGTGCGGGCTCAGCCGAAGGGATCGCGCTCCGGCGCCGGGACGCTCGGCGGGGCGGTCGGCGGCGGCGGGACGGACTGCGGGCCGGGCACCGTCGTGCCGAACGGGTCGGCGGCCCGCTCGGCGGCGGTCACCGTACCGAAGGGGTCGGGGGCGGCCGAGGGCTGCGGCGCGGCGGCGGGCACCGCCGCGGTGGGGGGTGCGGCGGCGGGGGTGCCGAGGATGCCGAAGGGGTCGAAGTCCGGGGGCGGCACCATGACGGGGGTTCCCTTGAGGGGTTCCGGGGTCTCGGCGGCGGTCGGGGCGGTGGTCTCGGCGGCGGGGGTGCCGAGGATCCCGAAGGGGTCGAAGTCCGGCGGGGGCACCATGACGGGCGTGCCCTTGGGCGCGGCCGGTGCGGCGGGCGCGTCGTCCGGGATCAGGATCGGCTGCGCAGGGGTCGGGTCGGCGACCGGGGCGAAGGGGTTGAAGTCGGCCGGGGGGACCCGGACCGGGGTGCCGCGCAGGTGCACCGGGATCTCGGCGGACCCGTCCTCGGCGGCGGGCCCGGTCCCGGCGGCGGCCGCGGTCCGGGGCAGGTCCGTGACGGGCGGCAGGTCGGTGACGGGCGGCAGGTCGGTGACGGGAGGCGTCGCCGGGGCCGCCGGGGCCGCGGTGGGCATCGGCGGCGCCGCGACGGGGGCCGGGGGCGCGGCCGGGTGCGCCCCCGGCGCCGGTTCGGCGGCCGGGACGAGCAGCACGGTGGCGGCGGGCAGCGGGGCGGTCGGAGCGGCGGGGACGCCGTCCCAGCCGAACTGCACGGACTTCAGCAGCTCCGCGAAGACGTCCGTGTACAGCTCCCAGTCCTGCGGTTGCGCGGTGGACAGCTGGACGCAGAGCACCGAGCTGCCGTCCGGCAGCGGGACGAACGCCTCGACCACCGAGGTGACCGCCCAGCGGCGCACCCCGTCGGCGGCCAGCGGGCCCGGGACGGGCACGCTGCGGCCCTCGACCAGGACGGCCGCCGGCCCGGCGGGCAGCAGCACCGTCCAGACCTCGGCGTGCCGTCGTACGGTGGCGAGTTCGGTGGCCAGGCCGGTGATCGGCAGCGGGTGCCGGGCCAGCGAGACGACCAGCGTCGCGTCGGCCGCCCTGCCGTCCACCTGGACCGCCGCGACGCCCGCGTAGACGGCGCCGGAGGCGGTGACGACGTCGGCCAGGGCGGCGGTGATCAGCGCGAACTCACGGCGGTCGGCCGGGGCGGTGCCGCCGAACAGCTCCTCGGCGGTCTCGGTCAGGTGGGTCGTCAGCTCGGCGGCGGCCGCGCCGGTGGCCGGGGCGATCCCGCGGCCGGTCGGGATGCCGTCCACGGGGCCGGTGGACACGGTACGGGCGGAGACCCCGGGCGGGCCGCCGGGAGAGGTGAGGGCGTGGAAGCCCGGCGGCACGACCAGCCGGACCTCGGCGCCGGCGCCGGTCGGCAGCTCGACCGGCTGCCGGGTCTGCTGCCCGGCGGCGAGGGCGGCCAGCGGCGCGGCGAACGCGGGGCGGAGCTTGGGGTCGGCGGGCTCGCCGGTCACCGGGAGGTCGAAGTGCCCGGCGGTGAGGGCCTCCGGGGAGCCGCCCGTCGCGCCCCGGACCGGGCCGGCGGCGCCGTAGCGGGCCAGCAGCCCGCCGATCGCCAGCGGGGCGAGCGCGGCGCCGCTGCCGGGGCGGCCGGTGCCGGCGGTGACCACGGTGCCGAGCCGGCCGACGGCGGTGTGCACCGGGCCGTTGGGCGCCAGCGGCAGCTGGAACAGGGCTTCGGCGGCCGGGTGCGCGGTGGACCGCAGCGCCGTCAGCACCGCTGCGGGGTAGCGCGAGGCGCGGGCGTCGAAGAGCGCGTCGGTGAGGCTGCCGAGGGTCGCGGAGACCCGCTCCGCCGCCGCGAAGGGGTTCGCCTCCGCGCTGAACTGGCCGTCCTGGGTCAACTGTTGAGCCCCCCGCTCTGCTCGCTGTGCGTTCGCTGGTGCGGATCCCGGCCCGAGGGTGCCCGGTGGGCCGTCGGATCCGTGCACATTCCTATCAGAGGCCGCCGACGCGGCAGAACCGGCCGTCCGCGGCGCGGCCCGCGGTCAGAGCCGCTCCCGGGGCTCCTCGGGGGCCTCGTCCGGGACCGGCGGGGCGGCGAGGACCGCGAGGGTGTCGGCCAGGCCGGGGACGGCCAGCAGGCCCGCGAGGTCGCGGACGAGCTTCCCGGTCGGGCCGTCCGGCCGCTCCCCGGCGAAGAAGCCGGCCAGTTCGGCGGCCAGCGCGGGCTCCCGGGCGGCGGTCAGGGTGAGCGAGGCGACGAACTCCTGCACCAGGTGCAGTTGCAGTTCCTCCAGCGGCACCGAGCGGTCGGCCAGCCACTCCAGCGAGGTGATCTCGGCGTTGGCGATCCAGGCCCGGACGGTCAGCCGCAGCCCGGGGCTGGGCGAGGGGAGGGCCAGATGGCCGAGGATCTGCTCGTGCGCGGCCTTCCGGACCTCGTCGATCACCGCCGAGGTGTTGGTGCTGGCGGTCACCGAGCCGCCTCGCAGCAGTGCGGCGAAGCCGGGACCGTGGCTCTGCACGAAGTCCAGGTAGCGGCCCATCACCCGGTACAGCCGCTCGGACAGCGGGCCGTCGGCCGGCTCCTCGAACCGGGCGGACAGCTCCCGGCCGGCCCGTCGCAGCGACTCCTCGTAGATCGCCTGCTTGCCCGGGAAGTAGTGGTAGACCAGGGGCCGGGACGCGCCGGCGGCGGCGGCGATGTCGTCGATCGACACCTCCTCGGGCGGGCGGTGGCTGAACAGCTCCAGGGCGACGGCGATCAGCTGCTCGCGCCGCTCGTCGACGCTCAGCCGCCGGCGCGGCCGCCCGGTCCTGCCCGGCCCGCCGGTACCTCCCGGCTCGCCCGTCGCGACCGTCCGGCCCGCGCTGCCCGCCTCGTCGCCCGCGGGTTCCGGTGTGCCGGTCCGCGCGGGCCGCCCGGTGCGCTCCGGACGGTCGCCGCGCACGGGCGCGGAGGAGGGTGCCGACGGCGTGCGGGATGCCATGCGCGCCACCCTATCCGCCCGGCTCGGGCCCGGTCAGGCCCGGTGGTGCTCCAGGTAGCGGCGGTACGCCTCCCGGCCGTCCGGGACGAACTCGTCCCGGGCCAGGCGTTCGGCCAGCTCGGCCGGGGTCAGCCAGGCGTGCCAGGCCACCTCGGACGCCTGCGGGTCCACCGGGCCGTCCCACTCGGCCTCGTGCACGTCGGACCACCAGGAGAGGCCGTCGCCCCGGAAGACGAAGCGGAACAGCGGACGCGGGACGATCCCGCTCACGCCCAGCTCCTCCTCGGCCTCCCGGACGGCGGCCTCCTCGTAGGTCTCGCCGGCGCCCACCACGCCGCCGACGAACATGTCGTGGGCGCCCGGGGCGAACAGCTTGGTGTCGGTGCGCCGGTGCACGAAGATCCGCCCGGCCGGGTCCCGGACCAGGACGAAGACGCAGCGGTGCAGCAGCCCCCGCCGGTACACCTCCCCGCGGGTCTCGGTCCCGATCACCCGGTCGTGCTCGTCGACGACGTCCAGCAGCTCTTCGGCAGGATTGGTCATGACCGACAGGTTAGGGTTTCCGGGCGATTCGCGGACACACGAACGACGGACGCGCGAACGACAGACGAACGAACGACCGACGAGGACGAGGACGGCGCGCGGTGGTGGAGATCTGGGGCGAGACGGCCGGGGGCTTCGAGCCGGTGCGGGAGGCCTTCGCCCGCAACTTCCGGGACCACGGCGAGCTCGGCGCGGCGTTCGCGCTGTACGTGCGGGGCCGGAAGGTGGTCGACCTGTGGGGCGGCGACGCCCGGCCGGAGGTCGGCGGCCGGCCCGCGCCGGCGGTGCCGTGGACGGCCGACACCGCGCAGGTGCTGCGCTCGGTCACCAAGGGTCTGACGGCGACCACCGCGCTGCTGCTCGCCGAGCGCGGGCAGCTCGACCTGGACGCCCCGGTGGCCTCCTACTGGCCGGAGTTCGCCGCGGCCGGCAAGGGCGGGGTGCCGGTGAGCTGGCTGCTGTCGCACCGGGCGGGCGTGCCCGCGCTGGACGTGCCGCTGCGCTTGGAGGACGTGCTCACCTGGGAGCGGGCGGCCGCCGCGGTGGCCGCCCAGCGGCCCGCCTGGGAGCCCGGGACGGCCCACGGCTACCACCCGTACACCTTCGGCTGGCTGGTCGGCGAGGTGGTGCGCCGGGTCTCCGGGCGGACCGTCGGGCAGTACTTCGCCGAGGAGATCGCCCGGCCGCTCGGTCTGGACCTGTGGATCGGGCTGCCGTCCGGTGCCGCGCCCCGGGTCGGCCGGCTGGTCGACCTGCCCGCGCCGCCGTCGGCCGGGACCGGGCCGAGCGGTCTGCGGCTGCGGCCCAAGCAGTCGGTCCGGGACGCCTACCAGGACCCGTCCTCGCTGACCGCACGGGCCTTCGCCTCGGTGCGGCCCGGGGTGGACCTCAACGACCCGGCGGTGCAGGCCGCCGAGATCCCCGGCGCGGGCGGCATCGGCACCGCGCGCTCGGTGGCGCGGTTCTACGCGGCACTGATCGGCGCGGCGGACCGCTACGGCAGCGGCGGCGGGACGCTGCCGCCGCTGCTCGGCCCGGAGGTGCTGGCCCGCGCGGTCGGGCCGGTGGTGAGCGGCCCGGACCGGGTGCTGATCGTCAACTCGACCTTCGGGCTGGGCTTCTTCCGGCACAGCCCGACCGCGCTGATGGCCTCGCCGGCCAGCTTCGGGCACCCCGGCCGGGGCGGTTCGCTGGGCTTCGCCGATCCCGCGCTCGGGATCGGCTTCGGCTACGTCACCAACGGCATGCAGCCCGGGGTCACCGGGGACGTCCGCTCCCGCGCGCTGATCCGGGCGGTGCGGGAGTCGCTCGGGGCGGACTGACCCACCCGGCCGTCCCCGGTGACGGGGAGCCGGAGGTCAGGCCTGGCCGGTCTCGAAGCGGCCGATCCGGCCGTGCTCGACGGTGAAGCGCCAGGCGGTACGCATCTCGCCCCAGGTCTCGTTGCGGAAGTCGGCGACCAGCGCCCGGCCGCCGTCGGACTCGGAGCGGACCTCCATGTGGCCGCGCACGGTGAAGATCTCCCGGTCGATCCAGTCCTGGAGGTCGCGGTCGGAGCCGTCGTCGGACATCGTGGCGTCGGGGGTGAGCAGGTCGAGGAACGCCTGCCGGTCGCCCGCGTTGATCGCGGTGACGGCGGCGCGCACGGTCGGGTCGGTCAGTTTGGCGGTGGCGATGGCCATCCGGTCTCCCAGGAGTCGAAGCGGTGGGGACTCCTGTTTAGGGCGTCGGACGGGACACGCCGCGCATGTCGGCGGCGCGTCGGGGATTTCCGGTGATTCATGTGCTTACATCCCGATACGGGTGATTTGCCCTCAGGGGTCCCCGAGACCGGGCCACGGGGAGTGGCGTACGGAGTGGGAAGTCGGCCGGACCGACTTCCCACTCCGCATTCCCGCTCCGTCGTTGCCGCTCCGTCGTTCCGGCACCCGCACCCGCCCCGGCACCCGCACCCGCCCCGTCGCCGGTGCGGGGCCGCTGCGGGGCCGGTCGGTCAGAACAGGCCCAGGGCCTGCGAGGAGTAGCTGACCAGGAGGTTCTTGATCTGCTGGTAGTGCTCCAGGACGGCCTTGTGGCCCTCCCGGCCGATCCCCGAGTTCTTGTAGCCGCCGAAGGCCGCGTGGGCCGGATAGGCGTGGAAGCAGTTGGTCCAGACCCGGCCCGCCTGGATGGCGCGGCCCGCCCGGTGGGCGGTGGTGCCGTTGCGGGTCCAGACGCCGGCGCCGAGCCCGTAGAGGGTGTCGTTGGCGAGCGCTATCGCGTCGTCGAAGTCCTCGAAGCGGGTGACCGCGACGACGGGGCCGAAGATCTCCTCCTGGAAGATCCGCATCCCGTTGACACCCTCGAAGACGGTCGGCGTCACGTAGTACCCGCCGGCCAGCGCGCCCCCGAGGTCGGCCCGTTCGCCGCCGGCCAGCACCTTGGCGCCCTCGGCCTGGCCGATCTCGATGTAGGAGAGGATCTTGCGCAGCTGCTCGTCGCTGGCCTGCGCGCCGACCTGGGTCTCGGTGTCGAGCGGATTGCCCTGGCGCATCGAACGGACCCGCTCCAGGCCGTCCGCGAGCAGCCGGTCGTAGATCGAGGACTCGATCAGCGCCCGGCTCGGACAGGTGCACACCTCGCCCTGGTTGAGGGCGAACATCGCGAAGCCCTCGACCGTCTTGTCGTAGAAGGCGTCCCGCTCGGCGGCGACGTCGGCGAAGAACAGGTTGGGGCTCTTGCCGCCCAGTTCCAGCGAGACCGGGATGAGGTTCCCGCTCGCGTACTGCGCGATCAGCCGGCCGGTGGTGGTCTCGCCGGTGAAGGCGATCTTCCGGATCCGGTCGCTGGAGGCCAGCGGCCGGCCGGCCTCCAGACCGTAGCCGTTGACCACGTTGAGCACTCCCGGCGGCAGCAGGTCGGCGGTCAGTTCGACCAGCAGCAGGACTGAGGCCGGGGTCTGCTCGGCGGGCTTCAGCACGACGGCGTTGCCCGCCGCGAGCGCCGGGGCGAGCTTCCAGACCGCCATCAGGATCGGGAAGTTCCACGGGATGATCTGGCCGACCACGCCCAGCGGCTCGTGGAAGTGGTACGCCACCGTGTCCTCGTCCAGTTGGGACAGGCCGCCCTCCTGGGCGCGCAGCGCGCCGGCGAAGTAGCGCAGGTGGTCGACCGCGAGCGGCAGGTCGGCGCCCAGGGTCTCGCGGACCGGCTTGCCGTTCTCCCAGCTCTCCGCGACGGCGAGCCGTTCGAGGTTCTGCTCGATCCGGTCGGCGATCCGCAGCAGGACCTGGGCGCGTTCGGCGGGCGGGGTGCGGCCCCAGGCCGGGGCGGCGGCGTGGGCGGCGTCGAGGGCGGCCTCGATGTCCTCGGCGGTGCCGCGGGCGACCTCGGTGAAGACCTCGCCGGTGACCGGGCTGGGGTTCTCGAAGTACTGGCCGAGGACCGGCGGCGTCCACCGGCCGCCGATCCAGTGCTCGTAGCGGGGGCGGTACTCGACGATGGATCCGGGCTGTCCGGGGGGCTGGTAGACCGGCATGCTCTGGTGCCTCCTCGCGCTGTCGGGGCGCCGCACCGGCGCGTGGGCCGGGCGGTGCGCCGGGCCGTGCAGGGCGGCCCGGCGGAGGGTACGGACACACACGCGGGTCGGGCGCGCCCCGCTCCGGGGCCGCCCGCCGAGCAGCACCCTAACCGGCGGGCGGTCGGTTCGGCTACGGTCCGTACGGCGCCCGTCCACGGAGGGTGGCGCATTCCGGCCGTCGCGCTTCCGCCGCCGGCCCTCGCCCGCCGGACGCCGGCGGCGGGCGAGGGCCGGCGGCGAGGCACACCGGGAGGGGAGCGGGCGAGTCGCCGTCAGGCCTCCTGGTAGCGGCCGGTGCGGCGCTCCCAGCTCAGGTAGCCGGCCAGCCAGGTGACCAGGCCGTCGGCGTAGCGCTGGGCGACGATCCGCTCGACCCGGGCCAGTCCCAGCTCCCGGTACACGTCGGGCAGCCGCTCGTACAGCTCGCGGCACCGCTCGGCCATCAGCTGGGCCTCGGCCATCACCACCGCGCAGGCCGACTCGGCCGAGCAGTCCCGCTCCCGCTGGACGATCATCACCAGGTTGTTGACGTCGCCGCGCGGGGCCTCCAGCGGGAACGACCGGACGTCGTTGGTGAGGGAGGGGATGTCGGCGGCGAGCTGGCGGATCTGACGCAGCACCGGGTGGTGCAGGACGGCCGGCGGGACCTCGAAGTGGCCGAGCCGCTCGACCATGTCGAAGATGCTCTCCATCGCGGCGGTGCCGCGCCGCAGCACCTGGTAGCCGGCCCGGTCGGGAGGGCGCGGGCTTATCCGGCCGGCCGCCTCGGCGGGGTGACTGGCCAGGTAGTACTCCCAGTTGTACGCGGCGCGCGCCTGCCAGCGGGCCGGCATGCCCTGGACGCTGCGTTCCCAGAGGTCGGCGAACGCGGTCTCCACGGGCGAGTCCCGGTCGGGCCGGGCGCCGTGCAGGACGGCCACCAGCCGGTCGCAGAGGGGGGCGACCTCGGCGGGGCGGCGGCCGAGCGGTCCGTCGAACTGGTCGTCGAACAGGAAGTAGAAGCCCATCAGGTCGGCGGCCAGGGCGAGTTCGTCCGGCCCGGCGTCGGGGTAGCCGAGGGCGGCGAGGTCGACGACCTCCCAGTGCGCGTAGGACGGGTGGGTCGGGTCGGCCAGCAGCGGGTGGCGGGTGAGCCAGGCGCGGTGCAGTTCGGTGGCGTACGGCCCGTGGGCACTGCGACGGTACGGGAACGGAATCTGAAGTGATGCGTCGTCAGACATCGGACTCCCGGAGCTGCGGAGGGTGGGGGAGGCTAAGGTATTACTGCTGTCGGTGGGGGAGTTGGGGTTGCGCGGCCGGTTGGTGACGGATTGGCACGACATGATCAACTTGGCCTGCGGGCCGTAGAGTATCCGATGCAATGATCCGACGTTAGGGATATAGGGCAATTGCCCTCGGCAAGCTTGCCGAACCCTCGATCTCGGCCCCCGCCTGCGTGAATGCGCTCCACCACACCCCCGGCGGCGCTACTCTCGGCTCCACGAGCAGGGAACGGCGAGGCGGAGGCGCGACGGTGACCGAGCGGCACAGCGAATTCCGAGCGGAGGCGACGACCGGCGCGCGGGAGGCGGAAGGCGCCCCCAACCGGGTCAGGTTGCGCGACCGCGACGCCGAACTCCGCTCCGCCGAGGCGGCGGTGGACAAGCTCTGCCGCGACTTCGCGGCCGGCGGCACCGAGATCGGCGAACTCCTCACCTTCTCCGGCCGGCCCGGCATCGGCAAGACCAGCCTGCTGCACGAGGTCCGCCGGATCGCCAAACTGCGCCCCAACGCCACCGTGCTCTTCGCCCGTGGCGGCGAGCGCCAGTTCAACGAGCCCTACCACGTGCTGCGCCAGCTCCTCCAGCCGGTGCTGGGCGGCCTCGCCGCCGGCGAGTTCCGCCAGGTGATGGGTACCTGGGAGGAGGTCGTCGGACCGGCCATGGGCCTCAAGCAGCCCAGGAAGGGCGCCCGCCGCCTCGACCCGCAGGGTGTCCGGGACGGCCTGGACTTCGTCCTCACCCAGCTGGCCCCGCGCCGTGCCCCGCTGGTGATGCTCGTCGACGACCTGCACTGGGCCGACCTCGAATCCCTCAGCTGGCTGGCGCAGTTCGCCGTCCGGGCGCGCGAACTTCCGGTGCTGCTGGTGTTCGCCTACCGCGACGACACCGCCGACTGGCAACAGGAGTCCCAGGACCACCACCGCGCCGTCGCCTCGCTGGCCACCCGCCGGCACGAGCTGAGCCGGCTCTCGCTGGTCGCCGTCACCGACATCATCCGCGCCGAACTGGGCGACCGGGCCGAGGACGCCTTCTGCTACGAGTTCTGGAACGTCGTCAACGGCAATCCGTTCGAGGCCGTCGCCCTGCTCGACCAGGTCCGCGACCAGGAGCTCGACCCGGTCGAGGAGAACTCGCTCCAGCTCCGCGAACTCGCCGTCGACGCCACCGGGATGACCCTCAAGTCCTGGCTGGACCGGCTCGGCGCCGCCACCCTGCGGTTCGCCTGGGCCGCCGCGATGCTCGGCACCGACATCCGGCCCGACCTCGCCACCCGGATCTCCGCCCAGTCCACCGAGGGCGCCCGCGAGTCCGTCAAGGAACTGCGCAAGCAGCGCGTCCTGACCGTCACGCCGAACGGCAACCTCGAGTTCGTCCACCCGCTGATCGCCAGCTCGATCTACAACACCATGCCCGAGGCCACCCGCACCGGCATGCACGGCGTGGCCGCCGCCGAGATCGAGAACGCCGGGCTCGGCCTGCTCGCCGCCTCCCGCCACCTGGTGGAGACCTTCGCGGGCGAGGGCGACGACCGCACCGTGCGCAAGCTCCGCCGGGCCGCCTCCGAACACCTGCTGATCGGCGCGCCCGAGGCCGCACAGCGCTGCCTGCACCGCGCGCTCGCCGAACCGCCGGACGACCAGGACCGCGCCGAGGTGCTCTACGAGCTGGGCTGCTCGGCGCTGCTGACCGACCCGGTCGCCACCGTCAACCAGCTGAAGCTCGCGCTCGACCCGGAGGAGGGACCGCTGCGCCCCTCGCTCCGGGTGGACGCCACGTTCCGGCTCTCCGAGGTGCTGGCGCACAGCGGCGAGCTGCGTCAGGCCGCCCTGGTCTGCCAGCAGGAGGCCGAGCACACCTACGGGGACCCGGCGGGCCGGCTGCGGCTGGAGGCCGCGTCGTTCATGTGGCACGCCTTCCGGAAGTCCGAGGAGAACGGGCCGGCCCGCTCCGCCCGGCTGGGCGACCTGTGCGACAGCCTCACCGGGCGCGAGGCCGCCGACCGGGCGGTGCTGGCGCTGCGAGCCTGGGACCTCACCCTGAGCGGCGCGCCCTCGGCCGAGGTGCTGCGGCACGCGGACGACGTGCTGGACAACGGACGGCTGCCGAAGGGGCTCGGCTGGACCGACAACATCTGGGGCTTCGAGCTGCCCGCCACGCTCGGCCTCTCCTACACCTACAACGACCGGATCGCCCAGGCCGAGCGGCTGTTCTCGGACGCCATCGTCCAGTTCGAGGTGGCGGGCTGGTCCGGCGCCCACCGGGGCTTCGCCTACTTCCTGATGGGCCTGGCCCGGTTCCGGCGCGGTCTGCTGGCCGAGGCCGAGGACTTCCTGCGCCGCGCGCTGCGGCTCTCCGAGCGGATCGGCTCCAAGCTGCCGCTCGCCTGGGACGCGGTCGGCGTACTGATCGACACCCTGATCGCCCGCGGCCGCAGCCAGGAGGCCTGGGAACTCGCCCTCGACTTCGGCTTCCACCCGCCGTACCACGCCACCGCGATGGTGCTGCCGGACGCCGCATCGCTGTACGGCAAGCTGCTGCTCGCCGTCGGGCGGCCCGCCGGTGCGGCGGCGGCGCTCACCGAGGCCGGCGCGCAGCTGGACATCAGGGGCTGGCACAACACCGTCTGGGCGCCCTGGGCCGCGCACCTGGCCATCGCGCTCGCCGAGGACGAGCCCGAGCGGGCCCGCGACTACGCCCGCCGCTCGGTCGCCGACGCGGAGCGGTTCGGCACCGCCTCGGCGATCGGGACGGCGCTGCGGCTGTACGCCCAGATCGAGGACGGCCAGCAGGCGGTCGAGCTGCTGGAGCGGGCGGTGGCGCACCTCGGCCAGTCGCCGGCCGGTTACGAGCACGCCGTGGCGCTGGTCGACCTCGGTGCCGCGCTGCGACGGGTCGGCCGGCTGGAGGACGCCCAGGAGTACCTGTACCAGGGCATCGAGCTGGCCCAGCACTGCGCCGCGGACGGGCTGGTCGACCGGGCCCGGCGCGAGCTGGCCAACTACGGTCTGCGGCCGAACCGGCTGGGCGACGTGCGGGAGACGCTCAGCCAGCCCGAGTGGGACGTCGCCGAGCTGGCCGTCCGGGGTGTGTCGCCGCAGCGGATCGCCGACCGGCTGGCGCTGCCGCTCAGTCTGGTGAACCGGCGGCTGGCCGCGGTCTACCGCAAGGCGGGCAGCGGGCCCGACGGTCTGGCCGCGGCTCTCGGCCTGGTGCCGGAGCAGCGGACGGTCGAGCCGTGGACCCCGGAGCCGCGCGACGGCTCGGACCCGGCGGAGCCCCCGGCACTTCCGGAGCCGTCGGCGCTCCCGGAGCTCCGGGCGGGTCCGGAGTTTCCCGAGCGGTAAGAGCGGTAGGAGCGGCACGAGCGGTCGGAACGGCCCGACCGGTTCTGACGGTTCCCGGCCGGGTGTCGACCGCTTCCGACGGTTCCCGGCCGGGACGGATCGGGCCCCGACGGCCCTGGAACGCCGGGCGCCGACCCGGCGGCGCGCGCGGACCCGATGAGCGCCCTGCCAACCCCGGGGCTGACTAGGCTTGATGCCGACCCGGGCCGGTACGGAGTCCGGGCGGTACCCCGGTCAAGGGTGGGCACGCACCCCGTGGCCCGCCAGTGAGGAGCAGGCCATGGCGACGCCCCCGGCGAACGGGTCGCGGACCACCAGCGTGCGGCGCGAGCCCCTGGACCCCTCGGGCGCGGGCTCCGCGATCGAGCGGTGGACGCTGCGGGCCGGCCCGTACGAGGCGAGCGTGCTCACCCTCGGCGCCACCCTGCACACCCTGGTCGGCCCCGACCGGGAGGGCCGCCCCGCCCAGGTGCTGCTCTCCAGCGACCGGATCGCCGACATCCTCGGCCCGGCCCGGCACTACGGAACCGTGGTCGGCCGGTACGCCAACCGGATCGCCGACAGCCGGGTCGGCCTCGACGGCGAGGAGCACCCGCTCGCCCCGACCGGTGGCGGGGTCACCCTGCACGGCGGCCCGGACGGCTTCGCCAACCGGATGTGGGCGGCCGAGGAACTGCCCGACGGCGTCCGGCTGCGGCTGCACAGCCCGGACGGCGACCAGGGCTTCCCCGGCGCGCTGGACGTCACCGTCGACTACACCCTCGACGCCGCCGGTGAGCTGGCGATCCGCTACCACGCGGTGACCGCCGCGCCGACCGTGGTCAACCTCACCAACCACGCCTACTTCAACCTGGGCGGCGAGGGCTCCGGGGACGTCCTCGGCCATCTGCTCACCCTGGACGCCGACGGGTACACCCCGGCCGACGCGCGGCAGATCCCGTACGGGCGGATCGAACCGGTGGCCGGCACGCCCTTCGACTTCACCTCCGCCCGGCCGATCGGCAAGTCCGTGCACGACGAGCACCCGCAGCTGACCGGCACGGGCGGCTACGACCACAACTGGGTGCTGCGCCCCCGCCCGGCGGACGGCGCCCCGGCCCGGGCCGCGCGGCTGGAGGACCCGGTCAGCGGGCGGACCCTGGAGGTGCTGACCACCGAGCCGGGGATCCAGGTCTACACGGCCAACGGCTTCCGCGGCGCGGTCAGCGGCGCGAGCGGGGTGCCGTACGGGCCGTTCTCCGGGGTCGCGCTGGAGACCCAGCACTTCCCGGACTCCCCGCACCACCCGGACTTCCCGAGCACCGTGCTGCGGCCGGGCGAGGAGTTCCGTTCGACCACGGTGTTCCGGCTCGGCACCGCGGACTGACGGGGGCTGACGGGGGCGCTGCAAGCGCCTTTCACCACGGAGGGTGGCCCCGGCGGCGACTGTCGACCGGGGCGAACCGGACAAAGCGCCACAACTTCCTTGCCTGTCAACTACCGTGCGGCAACGTGAAGGACACGCGGGTGTAACGATCGCGGCTTCTTGCAGAAACTTGCTGCAAGGGGTTTCCGCGACTGTTGCCCCGCTGTTAACTTCCTTCCGAGCCCGGCGGCAGCAACGGTGCGGTCGGCGCGAGGCAAGGCAGCCATTATGCGCCTGTCTCCCACTATTTCGGGCACCCCCACCCTCCAAGGAGTTCTCATGCGGCGTGGCATCGCGGCCTCTGCCCTCGTTGTGGCCCTCGCGGTCTCGATGGCTGCCTGTGGCAGCAGCGGCTCCAGCTCGGACGGCAAGGCCGACGGGCCGGTCACCCTCACCTACTGGGACACCTCGAACGCCACCAACGAGGCGCCGAACTACCAGGAGCTCGTCAAGAAGTTCGAGGCGGCCAACCCGAACGTCAAGGTCGACTTCGTCAACGTGCCGTTCGACCAGGCGCAGAACAAGCTCCAGACCGCCATGGGGGCCAAGGGCGCTCCGGACGTGTTCCGCTCCGAGGTCGGCTGGACCGCCGCCTTCGCCAAGGCCGGCTACCTGGAGCCGCTGGACGGCACCCCGGCCGCCGCCGACTCCGCCAAGTTCCAGCCCAGCCTGATCCAGCAGGCCACCTACCAGGGCAAGCTCTACGGCGTGCCGCTGGTCACCGACACCCTCGGCCTGCTGTACAACAAGGAGATCTTCGCCAAGGCCGGCATCACCGCCGCCCCCACCACCTGGGACGAGCTGAAGACCGTCGCCGCCACGGTGAAGGACAAGGCCGGCGTGGACGGCTTCTGGCTGAAGGCCGCCGACGGCTACTACGCGATGCCGTTCCTGTTCGGCGAGGGCACCGACACCGTCGACGCCAAGGGCAAGAAGATCACCGTCGCCGGTCCCGAGGCCGTCAAGGCGATCGAGACCTACAAGTCGCTGTTCACCGCGCCCGGCACCGCCAAGGCCGACGTCACCACCGACGCCTACGCGCACATGATGGACGCCTTCAACAGCGGCAAGGTCGCGGCGATCGTCCAGGGTCCCTGGGAGATCACCAACATCTACAAGGGCTCGGCCTTCGCCGACAAGGCCAACCTCGGCATCGCCCCCGTCCCGGGCGGCTCGGCCGGCAAGGGCGGCGCCCCGACCGGCGGCCACAACATCTCCGTCTACGCCGGTGCCGACCAGGCCCACAAGGCCGCCGCCGAGAAGTTCGCCGCCTACATGACCTCGGCCGAGAGCCAGGCGTTCATCGCGCAGAAGAACTCCACCCTGCCGACCCGTGACGACGCCTTCACCCCCGAGGTCAAGGCCGACCCCGGTATCGCCGGCTTCCAGTCGGTGCTGTCGAGCGCCAAGCCGCGCCCCGAACTGCCCGAGTACAGCTCGCTGTTCGCCTCGCTGGGCACCAACCTCGGCAAGGTCGTCCAGGGCACCTCGACCCAGGACGGTCTGAACACCGTCGCCACCGACTACGCCAAGCTCCTCCCGGGCTTCACCAAGTAGTCGATCCACCGCAGCCGTCCGGCCCGCCGACCCCCGGCGGGCCGGGCGGCCGGACCCGTAGCAGCAGTCGCCGAAGCGAGGCGGCGGACCTCCCCGAGAAGGTGTCGAAAATGTCAGTCGCCGTGCAGGGCGCCACCGGCCAGGGCAGCCGGCAGCGCGATCCGCGTCCGGGCCTGATGGAGCGCCTCAAGCGCTCGTACGCCAAGCACTGGTACGCCTACGCGATGATCGCACCGGTCGTGCTCGTCCTCGGCGTCCTGGTGCTCTACCCGCTCGCCGAGGGACTCTGGCTCACCCTCACCGACGCCAACAGCCTCAACGCGGCCAGGAAGATCGGCGTCAACGAGATCCCGGCGACCTACCGGTTCGTCGGCCTCGACAACTACGCCGACATCCTCTGGGGTCCCGGCTCCTACGACCGGTTCTGGTCGCACTTCGTCTGGACCATCTCCTGGACCGCCCTCTGCGTCGGTCTGCACTACACCATCGGCCTCGGCCTCGCCCTGCTGCTCAACCAGAAGCTCCGCGGCCGCGCCGTCTACCGGATGCTGCTCATCCTGCCCTGGGCCGTGCCGACCTTCGTCACCGTCTTCTCGTGGCGGCTGATGCTCGCCGACGGCGGCGCCGTCAACGGCCTGCTCTCCGCGCTGCACCTGCCCGAGCCCGGCTGGCTGGACGACCCGCTCGCCCAGAAGGCCGCCGCCGTCCTGGTCAACACCTGGGTCGGCGTGCCGTTCATGATGATCTCGCTGCTCGGCGGGCTCCAGTCGATCCCGGCCGAGCTGTACGAGGCCGCCGAGATGGACGGCGCCACCGCCTGGCAGCGGTTCCGCCACGTCACCCTGCCCGGGCTGCGCACCGTCTCCTCGACCGTCGTCCTGCTCGGCGTGATCTGGACGTTCAACCAGTTCGCCGTGATCTTCCTGCTGTTCGGCGCCAACGGTGCGCCGGACGCCCAGCTGCTGGTCACCTGGGCCTACCGGCTCGGCTTCGGCCAGCAGCCCCGGGACTACGCGCAGTCCGCCGCCTACGGCGTGATCCTGCTCTCCATCCTGATCGTCTTCACCGGCTTCTACCGCCGCTGGCTCGCCCGCAACGAGCGCGCGAACGGCTGACCCGGCGACCGCACGACCACGAAGGAGGCACCCCGATGAGCACCACCACCGACCGACCCACCCCCCGCGCCGCAGCCCGTACCGCGGTCCCCGCCGCCCGGCCCGCCAAGATCCGGGGCCGGGGCGAGAGCGGCCCGCTCGCCAAGACCCTGATGCACGGCGCGCTGGTCCTGGCCAGCCTGGTCGCCCTGTTCCCGGTGGCGTGGATCCTCTACGTCTCGCTCGGCCCGGACAAGACCGACTACCTGCACCCCGGCGCGATCCTCGACAAGATCACCTTCTCCAACTACCGCACGGTGCTGTTCGACACCGACTTCACGACCTGGTTCGGCAACGCCTTCCTGGTCTCCGGCGTCACCACCGTGTTCGGCGTGATGATCGCCGCCTCCACCGGCTACGCGGTCTCCCGGATGCGCTTCCCCGGGCACCGGCCGCTGATGTGGTCGCTGCTGGTCACCCAGATGTTCCCGATCGCGGTGCTGATCGTGCCGATGTACACGATCCTCTCCCGGCTCGGCCTGCTGGACAGCTACCTCGGCCTGATCCTGGTCTACTCGACCACCACCGTGCCCTACTGCGGCTGGCTGCTGAAGGGCTACTTCGACACCATCCCGGTCGAGATCGACGAGGCCGGCCGGGTCGACGGGCTCTCCCCGTTCGGCACCTTCTGGCGGCTGGTGCTGCCGCTCGCCCGCCCGGGCCTGGCCGTCGCCGCCTTCTACTCCTTCCTCACCGCCTGGGCCGAGGTCGCCTTCGCCTCCACCTTCATGCTCAGCTCCGACAAGTACACGCTGGCCGTGGGCCTGCAGACCTTCGTCAGCGAGCACGACGCCCAGTGGAACCTGATGGCCGCCACCGCGGTGCTGATCGCGATCCCCTCCTCGGTCCTCTTCTACCTGGTGCAGCGTCACCTGGTGACCGGGCTGACCGCCGGGGCCTCGAAGTCCTGACCGGCCGACGCCCCCACGTACCGACCGCTCCGCCTCCTAGTCCCAAGGGATACCGTCCATGACCCAGAACCTGGCCGACACCTCCCGGCCCGCCGCCGACGCCACCGCTCACGAGGCGGGTGCCGGCGCGGACAGAGGCTGGTGGCGGGACGCGGTCATCTACCAGGTGTACCCGCGCAGTTTCGCCGACTCCAACGGCGACGGCATGGGCGACCTGCCCGGCATCCGCAGCCGTCTGCCCTACCTGCGCGACCTCGGCGTGGACGCCGTCTGGCTCTCGCCGTTCTACGCCTCCCCGCAGGCCGACGCCGGCTACGACGTGGCCGACTACCGGGCGGTGGACCCGATGTTCGGCACCCTGCTGGACGCCGACGCGCTGATCCGCGACGCCCACGCGCTGGGCCTGCGGATCATCGTGGACCTCGTCCCGAACCACTCCTCCGACCAGCACGAGTGGTTCCAGCGCGCCCTGCGCGAGGGGCCCGGCTCCCCGCTGCGCGAGCGCTACCACTTCCGCCCCGGCAAGGGCGAGAACGGCGAACTGCCGCCCAACGACTGGGAGTCCATCTTCGGCGGCCCGGCCTGGACCCGCACCGAGAACCCGGACGGCACCCCGGGCGACTGGTACCTGCACCTGTTCGCCCCCGAGCAGCCGGACTTCGACTGGGACAGCCCGGCCGTCGCCGACGAGTTCCGCTCGATCCTGCGGTTCTGGCTGGACATGGGCGTCGACGGCTTCCGGATCGACGTCGCCCACGGCCTGGTCAAGGCCCCCGGCCTGCCCGACCTCGGCGGCGGCGACCAGCTCAAGCTGCTCGGCAACGACGTCATGCCGTTCTTCGACCAGGACGGCGTGCACGAGATCTACCGCAGCTGGCGCAGGATCCTCGACGAGTACCCGGGACAGCGGATCGGCGTCGCCGAGGCCTGGACCCCGACCGTCGAGCGCACCGCCAACTACGTCCGCCCCGACGAGCTGCACCAGGCCTTCAACTTCCAGTACCTGGGCACCTCCTGGGACGCCGCCGAGCTGCGCGCGGTGATCGACCTCTCGCTCGACTCGATGCGCCCGGTCGACGCCCCCACCACCTGGGTGCTGTCCAACCACGACGTCACCCGGCACGCCACCCGGTTCGCCAACCCGCCCGGACTCGGCACCCAGATCCGCACCCCCGGCGACCGCGCGCTCGGCCTGCGCCGCGCCCGCGCCGCGACCCTGCTGATGCTCGCCCTGCCCGGATCCGCCTACGTCTACCAGGGCGAGGAGCTCGGCCTGCCGGACGTCACCGACCTGCCCGACGAGGTCCGCCAGGACCCGTCGTTCTTCCGCCAGGCCGGCCAGGACGGCTACCGCGACGGCTGCCGGGTCCCGATCCCGTGGTCCGGCGCCGAGGCCCCGTACGGCTTCGGCCCGGACGCCGGCGGCCCGTCCTGGCTGCCGCAGCCCGCCGAGTGGGCCGCGCTCAGCGTCGAGGCGCAGACCGGCGACCCGACCTCCACCCTGGAGCTGTACCGCTCCGCGCTGGCCCTGCGCCGGAACACCGCCGACCTCGGCGGCGGCCGGGAGGTCGAGTGGCTGGAGAGCCCGGAGGGCACCCTGGTGTTCCGCCGCGGCTCCTTCGTCTGCACCGTCAACACCACCGGCGCCCCGGTCGCGATACCGGCGCCCGGCCGGCTGCTGCTGACCTCCGCCGGCGCCGACCCCCTGGTCGTCGACGGCGAGGCGGTGCTGGCCGCGGACAGCACCGACTGGTGGGCGGTCTGACGTGGTTGCAATAGGCTCTGGGACCGTGACTACGGCGCGACTCTCAGACATCGCGGCGCAGGCGGGGGTCAGTGAGGCCACCGTCTCCCGCGTGCTCAACGGCAAGGCGAACGTCTCCGCCGCCACCCGGCAGACCGTGCTGGCGGCGCTGGACGTGCTCGGCTACGAGCGGCCGACCCGGCTGCGCCAGCGCAGTGCCGGGCTGATCGGGCTGATCACCCCGGAACTGAGCAACCCGATCTTCCCGGCGCTGGCCCAGGTGATCGAGCAGGCGCTGAGCCGGCACGGCTACACACCGGTGCTCTGCACCCAGACCCCGGGCGGCTCCACCGAGGACGAACTGGTCGAGATGCTGGTCGACCGGGGCGTGGCGGGCATCGTCTTCGTCTCCGGACTGCACGCCGACAGCACCGCCGACCACGACCGCTACGCCCGGCTGGCCGGGCGCGGCGTGCCGTTCGTGCTGATCAACGGCTACAGCGAGAAGATCGACGCGCCGTTCATCTCGCCGGACGACCGGGCCGCGATGTGGATGGCCGTCCAGCACCTGGCCGAACTCGGCCACGAGCGGATCGGACTGGCCGTCGGGCAGCGCCGGTACGTGCCGGTGCTGCGCAAGATCGAGGGCTTCACGGCGGCCCTGCGGGAGGTGCTCGGGCACACCCCGGAGGAGGCCGAGGAGCTCGTCCGGCACACGCTGTTCAGCGTCGAGGGCGGGCACGCGGCGGCCGGGGCGCTGCTGGACAAGGGCTGCACGGCGATCGTCTGCGGCAGCGACATGATGGCGCTGGGCGCGATCCGGGCGGTCCGTCAGCGGGGCCTGGCGGTGCCGCAGGACGTCTCGGTGGTCGGCTTCGACGACTCGCCGCTGATAGCTTTCACCGAGCCGCCGCTGACCACCGTGCGCCAGCCGGTGGAGGCGATGGCCACCGCCGCCGTGGACGCCCTGCTGGAGGAGGTCGGCGGGAACGCCGCCCAGCGCGGGGAGTTCATGTTCCAGCCGGAGCTGGTGATGCGCGGCTCGACCGGGGGCCGCGCACGCTGAGGAGACACCACGAGGGGCCCGGGAGCAACAGCTCCCGGGCCCCTCGGCGTTCCGCTCAGCCCTCCTGGACGGTGGGCCGGTCCTGGCTCACCCGGTGCCCGTCGGCGGCGTCGCCGGTACGGGCCCCGGTGCGCCGGCCCCGCTCCAGGAAGTCACGGAGGATCAGTTCGACGGCGTCCTGCGGGCTCTTGGTGCCGGACAGCATCATCGCGTCGATGGCGAGATTGGCGTCGAGCGTGACGGTGACCTGGGCCATGGTGACTCCTCCTCGGGTGCAGAGCAGCAGCATGCCCGCCGGGGCGCGTCCCTGACCATGGCTGTCCGGGAACCGTGACCGCGCCGGTGCCGTGCGCGGGCACGCCCCGGCCCCGGGGAGAGGAGCGACGACTCCCCCCGGGGCCGGGGCGCACTGCCGGATCAGACCCGGCCGGCGAAGTCCGGCGCCCAGTTGGCGACGGTCTGGACCCGCACGCCCGAGCTCGGGTTGGCGGCCTCGACGTACTTGCCGTCGCCGATGTAGAGGGCGACGTGGTAGACACCGGAGTCCTGGCCGTTGTTGGACCAGAACAGCAGGTCGCCCGCCTTGAGCGAGTCCAGCGAGACGTGCGTGGACGCGGCGGCCTGGTCGGCGGCGACGCGCGGGACGGAGACGCCCGCGGCGCGCAGCGCGGCCTGGGTCAGGCCGGAGCAGTCCCAGCCGCCGTTGCCGGTGCCGCCGTAGACGTAGGCCTGGCCGACCTTCGACTGGGCGAAGGAGACGGCGGCGGCCATGCTGCCGGTGGCGGCCGGGGCGGGGGCCGGGGTCTCGGCCTTCGCGGCCGGCTGGGCGGCGGGCTTGGCAGCGGTCCCGGAGCCGTTCTGCGCGTCCTTGGCGCGGTTGAACCAGTCGAAGCCCTGGCCGGACCGGTCGGCTGCCGGGGCCTTCGCCTCGGCGCGGTCGCCGAGGGTCAGGTGCTGGCCCGGGTAGATGCTGTGCGGGCCCTCGGACAGGGTGGCGCGGTTGAGCTCGTACAGCCGCTCCCAGCCGCCCTGGACGTTGTTCTTGTCGGCGATGGAGGACAGCCAGTCGCCGGCGACCACGGTGTAGTCCGCGGAGGCCTCCTGGCCCGCCTGGCGGTGCCACTTCTGCCAGTCCTGGGCGCCGGTGCGCTGCTGGGCGGCGTCGTCGGCGGCCGGGGCCGGGTTCGCGGGCTTGGCGGCCGGCTTCTCGGCGGGCTTGGTGGCGGGCTTGGCGGCCGGGGCCGGGGTCTTGGCGGCCGGTGCGGCGGTGGCCGAGGTGTCCACGGCGGCGGGGGTGCCGCCCTTGGTCAGACCGGCCTGGACCGAGCAGACCGGCCAGGCGCCGGGGCCCTGCACGGCGAGCACCTTCTCGGCGATCGCGATCTGCTGGTCCTTGGTGGCGAGGTCGGCGCGGGCGGCGAAGGAGGTACCGCCGAACTCGGCCCAGGTGGAGTTGGTGAACTGGAGGCCGCCGTAGAAGCCGTTGCCGGTGTTGATGCTCCAGTTGCCGGTGCTCTCGCACTGGGCGACCTTGTCCCAGGTGGCGACGGAGGCGGCCGAGGCGGTGCCGGCGGTGAGGCAGGGGACGGTGAGGCCGATGCCCGCGACGCCGAGGGCGGCGATCGCGCGACGGGTGCGGCCGGACAGACGGGTGCCGTTGGTGGGCAGCATGAAGACGTGGTCCTCTCCCACGCCTGCGAGGTGAGCTGTCGGATTCGGGCCGGAGTAGCCCGGCCGCGCTGTGGACGCGGCTTCACCCCTAGCCCGGGTCCGGTCCGTGGACCGGTCCTGGGCGAACTACCTGTGGTTCCCCCGCTCCTGCCGTGATGCATTGCGCTGCCAGCACGCCCGACGGCAGGACTCGGCGTCGCGGACGGGCTGGGTCCGTGTGGCCACGAACGGGGAGCACGTTAAGCAGAGGCGGCTTCAAACCGCAAACATGTGTGATGACCGTCACAGTTTACGAAAGCCGTGCTGAACCGCTGTCCTTCATGATCAGAAATGACCGATTTCCGGCAACGCCCGTCATGGCCAACACAACTGCCTATGCTTCAGAGCGTCGGCACCATGCCGGCGCCGACGCAGCCGCCCGGGGGGAGGGCTACGCACCGATGGGCATCGACGAGGAGCCGGACGCCGCCCGTCCGGCCGCCAGGCCGCGTGGAGCGCACCGCAGGGCAAAACATCGCAGAGCGGACATCCCGCCCGAACCACCCCGAACTCCCGTAAGTCGCCGCGCTTTACTGCGCTGGCTGGCCGTCGGCACCGCCTTCGCGGCGATCAGCGGCGAGGAGGTCCTGCGCCGCTCCCTGACCGGCGAGACCCGGTTGGTGACCCCGGCCGCCGTCGTCGGCACCGACCCGCCCGGGGCGGCCGCCCCGATGGGCCAGGACGGCGGCCACGGCGCCGCCCCGGGCACCGGGCCCCCCGAGCAGCCCGCCCCCGCGCCCACCGTCGACCAGGGCGGCCGCCGCTGGTCCGACCGGGCCGGCTGGGGCGGTGGTCCGCCCGGACCGCGCAGTGCCGTCCGGATCACCGACAAGGTCCTGCTCGACACCGACGCCGAGGTCGGCTCCCTGCTGGTCGAGCCGGGCGGCAGCCTCACCTTCGCCGCCGACCGCACCCTCACCCTCGCCGCCGCGGGCAACGTCGAGATCCGCGGCACGCTCGCCCTCGCCCCCGACGGCGACCGGGTCCACACCCTCCGCTTCCCCGCCGTCGACGAGAAGCGCTTCCAGGGTGACGGTATGAAAGTGGTGGACACCGACGTCGGCCTCTGGGTCACCGGCGCCGGCTACCTGCGGCTCGACGGCGCCGCCAAGACCGCCTGGGTCCGCGCCGAGCGCGAGCTCAGGGCCGGCGACACCGTCGTCAACCTGGCCGCTCCGCCCGCGGGCTGGCTCCCCGGCGACGAACTGGCCGTCACCCCGACCGGTCCGCCGGACCAGGACGGCTTCGCCGCCGCCTACGACCTGGTCACCGTCCGGTCCGTCAGCGGAACCACCGTCACCCTGACCACCCCGCTCAAGTACCCGCACCCCAGGGTGGCCGCCGGAGGGGGCGTCACCGTCGGCGCCGAACTGCTCAACCTCACCCGCAGCGTCCGGGTCGAGGGCAGCGCCGGGGGCCGCGCCCACGTCCACCTCACCAGCACCCGCCGGGCCGACGTCCGGCACACCGCGCTGCGCTGGGTCGGGCCGCGCGCCGACACCAAGGAGACCTGGCGGGGCCCCAACGGCACCGCGCCCGTCACCGCGCCGGTGCTCGGCCGGTACGGGCTGCACTTCCACCGGCTCGGCGACGCCTCCCGGGGCACCGTGGTCGAGGGCGTGGTCGTCCGCGACGCGGGCAGCCACGCGTTCGTGCCGCACGCCAGCCACGGCATCACCTTCCGCGGCTGCGTCAGCCACGAGACCTGGGAGGACGCCTACTGGTGGGACGGCCCGCTGGACACCCGCACCCCCCAGCAGCCCTCCGACGACATCGTCTACGAGTCCTGCGTCGCCTCCCGCACCCTGCTCGAACCCAACCCCCGGGCGTACCGGCTGACCGGCTTCAACCTCGGCGCGGGCACCGGGGGCAAGGCCGTGGACTGCGTCGCCGTCGGCGTGCAGGGCGCCACCGGCGCCTCCGGCTTCGAGTGGCCGGAGAACAGCGAGGGCGTCTGGACCTTCCAGCGCTGCCTGGCCCACAACAACCTGCAGGACGGCATCTTCGTCTGGCTCAACGCGCAGCGGCACCACGTGGTCACCGAGTTCGCCGCCTACCACAACGGCGGCTGGGGCATCGAGCACGGCGCCTACCTCAACGACTTCGACTACACCGCGAGCGTGCTGTACGGCAACGCGGGCGGGGGAGTGGCGCTGCACGCGCTCGGCCGGGACCGGGGCAGCACCTTCGACGGGCTGCTGATCGACGCCGCCGGGCGCAGCGACTTCGCGGTCTCCACCGCCCGGCACGAACTCGCCGGGGAGTCGGTCACCTTCAGCCGCAGCCGGTTCACCGGCTACCGCAGGGCCGGGATCGCCTTCCGGGCCGGGGCCGACGGAAAACCGGACGACGTGCTGGTGCTGGACTGCGAGTTCGGCGGCAACGAGCTCTGGCTGGACCCGGAGGCCGGGGCGCCCAAGAACATCCTGCTGCGCCGGGCCGGAACGACCGAGGTGCTCCAGGTCCGCCGGGCGGGCGAGGAGGGCACCGACCGGCCGCAGTGGAACGCGGTCGCCGCGTCGGTTCCGACCCTGGCCGGTCAGTCCCGGCCGGTGCAGGTGCCGGAAATCCGGCTGAAGGACGCGGCCGCGCCCACCACCCGGGTGGGGCGGTGACGGTTCCGCGCCGCCGCCGGGTGCCGTCGGCGGGGACGCGGCGGGCCCGGAACGGAGGTGCCGTTCCGGGCCCGCCCACGCGGTGTCCGCTACTGGGCGGCGTGCCGTCCGGCGCCGCGGGGGCCGGTGTCGTCGGCGTCCTCGGCCTCGTCGGCCCCGAGCTCGGGGGCGACGGCCGGCAGCGCGGCCAGGTAGGTGGAGGCGACCAGCTGGCCCACCGCCTGGTAGGCGCCCAGCGGCGCGGCCGACGGGCAGCCGGACTCCTCGGCGGCCGCGGCGAGCAGCTCGGCGTCCGCCTCGGGGCCGATCACCAGCGGGGCCAGCGCCGGGTTCTGGGCACCCATCTCCTTGAGGTGGGCGACGGCCTCGGCGACCGAGCCGGGGATGTCCAGCGCGGCGGCGACGACCGGGACGGCGAGCCGGGCGGCCAGCAGCATGCCGGTGATGCCGGCCGCGTCGGCCGCGGGCTGTCCACCGACGGTGGTGAGCACCACGCCGTCGGCGGCGGTCGCGATGGCGAACAGGCGGGCGCGGTCGGCCCGGGCCAGGCCGGCCTCGGAGAGGCGGACGTGGACCGCCTCGGCGAGCAGCGGGTGCGGGCCCAGGGTGTCGGTGACCTGGGCGCCGTACTCGGCGGCGAGGGCGTGCAGTTCGGGGAGGAAGTCGTGCGGCCCGGGCACCAGCGGCACCACGACGGGCGTCGGAAGGCCGGCCTCGGCCGCCTCGGTCAGGAGTTCGGCGACGGTGCGCTCGGCCGTGGTCCCGCCGGTCTGCCGGCCGTCGGCGTGCTGGCCCTCGGTCCCGTCGGCCGGCAGGTACCCGGCGGCGGTCAGCACGCCGTTCTGCTCGCTGCGGACGATCGACAGCAGCTCCTCGACCACGGACCTGGATTCCGGTCCGGCGGCCGCGGGCACGGCGAGCAGCAGGGCCGGGGAACCGGCCGGGATCTCGGGGCGCTCGGGACGGCGGTGGCGCCCCCGCGCACGGGAGCCTGGAGTGCGGACGGGCAGTGGCGCGCCCGGGATGGCTGCGGTGCTCATGGCGGAGATCGTAGGACATCGGCCCGCCCGGCCCGCATTCGGCTGCCGTACCGGGTGGGACCACCGCTACGAAAACCGGACATAACCGGCCCCCGGGCGGCAGTTGTCCCGGTACCCGCGCAGATGCGGCGGAACGGGGCTTTCGTTGCCGGAGTGGCGCGTGAGATGTCTCACAGCATACGACCGGCCTGACGGAGCGTCACTGAAGTGCGACTCCTGGCGTCGGAAGATCAACATTCAGCGGGGGGTCGCCTACGGGCGGTTAGCGGGAACTTGTCGATTCGGTCGACTATGTCCGCTTATATACCGCCGGGGGGGCTCTTTGTGAAGAGTTCCGGTTCGGTGTCAAAAAGGCCGTGCACCTGCAATGTCCCGTGCTGATGCACGTGCACTGGAGCTATCATCGCGTCAAGTGAGGCGTTGTGCCGGGCCGGTACGGGGCCGGCCCGGTCGTACGGCCGGGGCCGGGGCGCCGAGCTGGACGACCCACTCCGGAGCTCTTCGGGAGATTTCTATGCACGACTCGCACGACACGTACGACACGTACAACGGGATGGCCGCTGCGGACCTCGAAGGCGTGGTCTGGCAGAAGAGCCTGCACAGCAACTCTCAGGGGAACTGCGTCGAATTCGCCGCCCTTCCGGGGGGCGAGGTGGCGATGCGCAACTCGCGCTTCCCGGACGGTCCGGCGCTGATCTACACCCGGGCCGAGATCGCCGCACTGCTGCTGGGGGCCAAGGACGGGGAGTTCGACCACCTGGCGGTCTGACCGGTCGCCGGCTTCACCATCGGGGGGCCGTCGTGGGTGCTGACACCACGACGGCCTTTGTCTTTTCCGGCCTTCTTGCCGGTTCTTCCGCCTCGTCCCGCTCCTCGGGTCCCGAGGATCCCGGGCGGAGGGGTGCCCGCCTTCGCGGTCGGGCCCGTGTTCGCCGGCCGTGCGCCCGGCCGCCGTGCGTTCGGCGGTTCCGTGTCCGGCGGTCCTGCGTTCGGCGCTTCCGTGTTCCGCGTTCCTGTGTTCGCCGTCCGGCTCGGTCGCTCTGCCGAGCCGCCGCACGCGGACCGGAGTGACGCGCACCGGGGGGGCCGCCACCGCCGGGAGGCTGCCGGTGCCCGCTGCCCGAGGGCCGCCGATCGCCGTTGCCGGGGTGGAGTGGTCGCCGGAAGAAGTGGCCGGCCGCGGTGCGGTGTTCCCGGCGCGGCTGTTGGCGGACGCGGAGTCAGGCCGAGCGCCGGTGCCGTCCGCCGAACTCGGCCAGGGGGGCCGCTCGCAGGTTCTCCTCGGCCTCGAACAGCGCCCAGACGACCTTGCCGCCGCCCAGCGGGTGCCAGCCCCAGGAGCGGCTGAAGGAGTCCACCAGGTGCAGTCCGCGGCCGGACTCGGCCACGAAGTCCGCCTCCCGGGCCACCGGGCCCAGGCTGCTGGGGTCGCTCACCGCGCAGACCACCTGCGGCGCGCGGTGCACCAGGCTTATTCGGATCGGCAGCCTGCCCTCGGGCGTCGGCTGCGTGGGAGAGTCGTGGTCGTCCGTCGTGGTCGGGCACGCGCCGATCGCGTGCCGCAACGCGTTGGTCACCAGCTCCGAGGCCACCAGCGCGACGTCGTCGAAGAGCTCGCCCAGGCCCCAGCGCTGCAGGGCGGTCCTGGCGAAGTCGCGCGCGGTTCTGACGGCTTCGTAGCGGGGAGCGAGCGTACACGTGACCACATGGGGGTCGACTGCCAAAGCCGTTCCGGTGCTCATGAAGAGCTCCTCCCATAAGGGGGCGGACACGGCTGGACCCGCCGGGGTCATGCCGGTCACCTCCGACTCGCTCGGCCGCGCGGCCGCCCCTCGACCAGGCGCGCGCGCACGAGGGCCCGGAGGCGCGGGGGCGCTACCGGGCCGGTGCACGGAATCGCGCGTGGGGTCGACGCGGAGCCCGCGGGATTGCCAGGGATGTGCAGGTGCACGTGCACCATCGTGCTCTGCGCTCACTACAGATGCAAGAGCCGATTCACGTGCAGTCGTTCAAATGGCATATGCAAGCGCCGGATGCACGTGCATCCTGGTGTGCGGAGTGCAGAACTGATAGGAACATCCGTCAGTATCGGCACCGTGAGCGCTCAACTGATGGCAGACTGTGCGCTGTTTGCCCTAGGTGGAGGTTAGGACCGCATGACCACAGTTCAGCCGGGCGGCGGCTCGATGGTCCGCCGGATCCTCCTCGGCTCCCAGCTGCGCCGGCTCCGCGAGACGCGCGGCATCACCCGCGAGGACGCGGGCTACGCGATCCGGGCTTCCGAGTCCAAGATCAGCCGCATGGAACTCGGCCGGGTCAGCTTCAAGGAACGTGACGTCGCCGACCTGCTCAGCCTCTACGGCGTGGACGACGGCCTCGAGCGCGAGGCGCTCCTCGGCCTGGTCCGTGAGGCCAACAAGTCGGGCTGGTGGCACAGCTTCAACGACGTCCTGCCGGGTTGGTTCCAGACCTATGTCGGCCTCGAGGAGGCCGCTGCACTGATCCGCACCTACGAAGTCCAGTTCGTCCCCGGTCTGCTGCAGTCCGAGGAGTACGCACGGGCGGTTTTCGGCCAGAGTCGGCCGGTGATCAGCGAGGAGGAGGTCGAGCGCCGGGTCAGCCTGCGCATGCGTCGTCAGAAGCTGCTCACCGAGGGCGGCAGCCCGCGGCTCTGGGCGGTCATCGACGAGGCCGCGCTGCGCCGTCCGGTCGGCGGCCCCAAGGTGATGCGCGGCCAGGTCCAGTACCTGATCGACGCCGCCGAGCAGGCCAACGTGGTCATCCAGGTCATGCCGTTCCGCTTCGGTGCGCACGCCGGTGAGTCCGGTGCGTTCACCATCCTGCGCTTCCCCGAGCAGGACCTCGCGGACGTGGTGTACCTGGAGCAGCTGACCAGCGCGTTGTACCTGGACAAGCGCGACGACGTCGACGCCTACATCCAGGTCATGGAGCGGCTCTGCGTGGACAGCCTCACGCCCGAGCGCACCATCGACCTGCTGGCCTCGATCCTCAAGGAGCGCTGAGTCCGGACGGGACCGCCGCCCGCGGGGCGCCGGAACCGGACCCGGACGGGCACAGCGGCCGCCGCGGTTCAGCCGCGGGCCGGCGGCCGTTCCCGTTCCGGCGGGAGCGGCTGCGGCGGGCGGCCCAGGTGCCAGGGCAGGTCGTAGCGCCGGAACAGGTCGGCGCGGATCGGGGCGAGCGGGACCTCCGCCCCGGGCAGCAGCACGCCTATGCAGCCGCCCATCAGCGCGCTGCGCAGGACCGCGTGCTCGGCCGGCGGGTCGGGTGCGCCCCAGTCGCGCAGCAGTCCCTGGAGGATCGCCCCGAGCCGCTGCTGCTCCGGGTCCTGGACGAAGGCGCCGGTGTCCGGGTCCAGGATCAGGGCGAGGTGCGAGCGCATCACCCGCGGGTGGTCCATGGCCAGGCTCAGCACCGCGTCGATGGCCCGGGCCAGCCGGTCCTCGGGGCCGGCGTCCGGCGCCAGCTCGTCCAGGGCGGTGGAGAGCGCCTGGTGCATCATCCGGTGGGTGGCCGACTGCATCAGCAGTCGTTTGCCGTCGAAGTAGTAGGAGAGCAGGCCGCGTGCGAGCCCGGCCCGCTCGGCGATGTCGGTCAGCGTGGTGCCGGCGTATCCGCGCTGGTCGACCAGCTCGACGGTGGCCCGCATGATGCGGCGCCGGGAGCGCTGGCGCATCTCCTCATTGACCGAATCCCCGCGAGGTGCCATCGTGTCTGCTCCGTACGTTCGTTGGCTGGCGGCCAATATACTGGCCGGGCCGGCGACCGAACCCCGGCGGCCGGCATTCGGCCGGGCGGTCCGGGGTCGGCCCGTACGGAGGCGCCGGCCCTACCAACACGGGGGTTTGGTAGAGCCGGCGCCCAGCCCGACGGCGAAGGGTGGATCCGGACGACGCGGAACCTCTGCCGCCGCTCAGCTCTTGCTGAGGATCTCGTCGCGGCGCCCGGCCAGATCCTTCTGGCCTACTGGCGGATAATCATAGTCCGGTATCGACAGGGTGATTGCCTTCTTCCGCCGGTCGAGCACGGCACCCGCCACGGCGATCACCAGGCCGACCAGCGCGACCCCGGTGACGAACAGCAGGGCCGGCCGGTAACCGTCCAGCTGCGCCTCGGCGCCGGTGCCGCCGTTGCTGCCGGCGGTGATGATCGCGGTGGCGCCCGCCAGGACCACCGCGGTGCCCACCTGGATCGCGGTGTTCACCAGGCCCGAGGCGAGACCCTGCTCCTCGTCCGCCACCCCGTCGGTGGCGGCGATGTTCACCGAGGGGAACGCGAGCGCGAAGCCGATGCCGAGCAGGACGATCGAGGGCAGCACCAGTACCGGGTACGAGCTGTGCGCGTCCAGCCGCAGGAACAGGGCGAACGCGCCGACCAGGGCCAGCAGGCCGATCGGCAGCAGCCGGCCGGTGCCGAAGCGGTCCACCACCGGGCCCATGAACGGCGCCGAGAGCGCGATCATCGCGCCGGCCGGGAGCAGTCCGAGCGCCATCGTCAGGGCCGACCAGCCGAGCAGGTCCTGCAGGTAGAGGGTGACGACGAACTGGAAGCCGCCGTACGCGCCGGTCATCGCGAAGGCGATCACATTGGCCCGGGCGACCGAGCCGTTGCGGAAGATGCCGAGCCGCACCAGCGGGTGCGCGGTCCGGCTCTCGACCACCAGGAACGCTGCCGCCAGCAGTGCCACGACGGCCAGCGAGCCCAGGGTGCGCAGGCTCAGCCAGCCCGCACCCTGCGCCTCGGTGACGGTGAACACCAGCAGCAGCACCGCGGTGGTGCCGGTGATCGCGCCGAGCACGTCGTAGCGGCCGGTGACCTTCTCCTCGGTCGGGCGGGGGAGCAGTCGGACGGCGAAGACCAGGGCCAGCAGCGCGATCGGGACGGGCATCAGGAAGGTCCAGCGCCAGCCGACGGCCGTCAGCAGGCCGCTGAGCACCAGGCCGAGCGAGAAGCCGCTGGCGCCGCAGGTGGTGTAGATCGACAGGGCCCGGTTGCGGGCCGGGCCCTCGGGGAAGGTCGTGGTGATGATCGACAGGCCGGCCGGCGCGGTGAACGCGGCCGCGACGCCCTTGAGGAAGCGGGCGGCGATCAGCAGGCCGCCGTCGTCGACCAGGCCGCCGAGCAGGGAGGCGGCGGCGAAGACGCCGAGCGCGGTCAGGAACACCCGGCGGCGGCCGAGCAGGTCGGCGGTGCGGCCGCCGAGCAGCAGCAGGCCGCCGTAGCCGAGTACGTAGCCGGAGACCACCCACTGGAGGGTGGAGGTGGACAGGTGCAGTTCGGAGCCGATCGACGGCAGCGCGATGCCGACCATCGAGATGTCCAGGGCGTCCAGGAAGAGCGCGGCGCAGAGCACGATCAGGGTGCCCCAGAGCCGGGGGGTCCAGTGGGCCCCGGCATGTGACGGATCGTCGGTGGTCGTGGCGGTCGCTGTGGTCATGGCGCAGAACACTACATGCACATGCATCCAATGCAAGTGAATAAGATGTTAACGCATAAGTTGTTGACGCTGTGATACTGTGGCGGCGTGGCTGAACTCGACTCCCCGGAGGAGGCAGGGCTGGTCGCCCAGTGGCGCGACCTGCTCGCCCGGCATGCCCGGACCGCCTGTCTGCTCGACCGCGAGCTGGGCGAGAAGCACGGCCTGGGCATGAGCGAGTTCGAGGTGCTGGAACGCCTCGTCGAAGGCTGCGAGAACGGCGACAAGAGCCTGCGCGTGCAGGAGCTCGCCCCCACCGTCCACCTCAGCCAGAGCGCCCTCTCCCGGCTGATCGGCCGGCTCGAGAAGGCCGGGCTGGTCACCCGGGCGATGTGCGCCGCCGACCGCCGAGGCATCCAGGTCGCGCTCACGGAGGAGGGCCGCCGGCGCTACGCCGAGGCCCGCGAGCTGCACCGCGAGGTGCTGTCGCTCACCCTGGCCGACGAGCCGTAGGCCCTGGCGGCGCCGTTCGGGCGGAATCCGAGCCGGCGTCAAGTGCGCTGCACTGCGGGGGTGGTGGTCGACGCTCCCGGGTGTCTCAGCGCAGCGCGAGCAGCCCGGGGGCGACGGCCAGCAGGACCACCGCGGCGGGCACCGCCAGGGCGGCGAGGGTCAGCCGCAGCCGGTGCGGCACGGAGAGCCTCGGCCGCCCCGCCAGCAGCCGGTCCACCCGCTTCGGGGACTGCGCCTGTCCGGGCGGGCAGGCGCCGAACACCCCGCGCCCCAGATTGATCCCCGCCAGTGCCAGTGCCGTGGTGTGGCGCCCGTGCCGGCGCGCCGCCCGGTCGTCCGCCGCCAACTCCACCAGCTCGCCCACCTGGTCCCGGAAGGCGCGGAACACCCCGACCCCGGGGAATCCGGAGGCGAGTGCCTGCGCGCCCTGGGCCAGCCAGTGGTGCCGGGCCCGCACATGGCCGCGCTCGTGGCTGAGAACCGCCTCCAGCTCGCGGGCGGTGAGCCGGTGGAGGGCGCCGGTGGTGACCACCAGCCGGGAGTCCTGCCCCGGCAGCGACCACGCCTCCGGGCGGACGTTCTCCAGCACCACCAGCCGCTCCCGGCGCGGCCGTGCGCCCAGGCCCGAGGCCGGCTCGATCGACTCCGGCAACGGCGGTGAGAGCTCAGCCAGTTGGGCATGCCGGCGGTCCCGCAGCGCCTTCGCGGTCCGGATCTCCCGGGTCAGCGCGACCACCGTCTGCAGCCCGCCCGCCGCCAGCACCGCCGCGCACAGCCGGCCCCAGCCCTCGGCGTTGTGCAGCCCGTACGCCGCCTCGACGCCGGTCGGCGCGCAGGCGAAGAGCACCGTGCGCAGATCGGGGAGGGCGGCCATCGCGGCGAGCACCAGGCCCAGTGCGCAGCACAGCAGCACCGCCACCACCAGGCACTGCCAGGCCAGCAGCGCCAGGACCGGTTCCCGCTCCACCCAGCGCGCCCGGACCAGCAGCCGGGGGGCGAGGGTGGCGAGCAGCAGTCCGAGCAGCAGCAGGCCGAGCAGGGCCGTCATGGCATGGGCTCCCCGGGGACGCACGGAGCGCGACAGTGCGCTTCCGGTCAACCTATGCGCTGCCGGGGCCGGGTGGAACGGCTTTCGGTCACCCAGTGACCAACGCCACGACACCCGGCGGACGGGGCCGGGTCACGGGGGGCGTGCCGGTGCCGCCGACGCGTTGCGGGGTGGTGACCCGGGGCGGGCTGCGGTGCTGCCGGGCGGCCGTCACATGGTCAGGAGCATGGCGAACATGCCGATGCCCATGGAGAGTCGGCAGGCCCGGGGCAGTCCGGCCGAGGCCACCGCCGCCGTGCTGCCGGAGCCGCTCAGCAGCCGGCTGCCGGACCACAGGGCGTACCCACCGAAGTAGGCGAGCAGGGCGCCGGTCAGCGCGGGCGGGCCGGACGCCGGATGGTGCCCGGTGTGCCCGGGGGCGGCGGTCATCACCAGCGCCATGTAGGTCATCGCCAGGGCCCCGACCGCGTGGTGCAGCCGGTGCGCCCGCCGGTCGGGCCGGCGGGCGGCCGCCAGCACCAGTAGCACCGTCGGCGGACCGTACACCCAGGCCCACACCTCGCCCGGAACGGCCGTGCCGGCGATCGCCATGGCGGCCATGCCGAAGCCCATCAGCCCCTCGGCGAGGTCGGCCTCGTGGGCGTGCAGTCGGCCGGGGCCGGTGACGGCCGGGGGCGCCGCGGGCGTGCACGGGGTCCGGCGGAGCCGGGAGAGGCAGTACCCGCCGGAGGCCGCGGTGAGGACGGCCAGCAGCCAGCTGACCAGGTGTGGACCGTGCAACGGCGGCCTCCAGGGCGGCGCGGACGGGCGTAGCGTCCACGATCACCGCTCGCCGCCGTGCGCAGCAGGGCGCGCGCAGGGCGCACGGTTGTGCTCCCCGTAGTGCGACCGGGCGTCGGGCGCCGCCCGGGCCGGGCGGGCCCGCGTCAGCCGGCGAGCCGGCCCGAGGCGATCACCCGGCTCAGGAAGCGCCGGGTCCGCTCCTCCGCCGGCGCCCCGAACACCCGCTCCGGCGGCCCCTGTTCGAGCACCACCCCACCGTCGAGGAAGCAGACCTGGTCGGCGACCTCGCGGGCGAAGCCCATCTCGTGCGTGGCGAGCAGCATCGTCATGCCCCGCTCCTTGAGGTCCCGCACCACCGACAGCACCTCGCCGACCAGCTCCGGATCGAGTGCCGCGGTGATCTCGTCGAGCAGCAGCAGACGCGGCCCGGTGGCCAGCGCCCGGACGATCGCCACCCGCTGCTGCTGTCCGCCCGAGAGCCGGTCCGGGTAGGCGCGGGCCCGGTCCGCGAGGCCGAGCCGCTCCAGCAGCTCCACGGCCCGCTGCTCCGCCTCGGCGCGCGGAACCCCGTGCACCCGCTGCGGGGCGAGCGTCACGTTCTCCAGCACGGTCAGGTGCGGGAAGAGGTTGTAGGACTGGAACACCACGCCGATCCGCCGCCGGACGGCGTCCTCGTCCACGCGCGGGTCGGTGATCTCGGCGCCGTCCAGGAAGACCGCGCCGTCGTCGATCCGCTCCAGCAGGTTGACGCACCGCAGCAGCGTCGACTTGCCGGAGCCGGAGGCGCCGATCAGGGCCGTCACCGAGTGCTCGGGCACACTCAGGTGGACGTCCGCGAGCACGACCCGGCCGTCGCCGAAGGTCTTGCGCACCGCCTCCAGCCGCAGGACCGGCTCGCTGCCGGCCGTTCCTCCCGTCACGGTCACGACAGGCCCCCTTCGTAGCGCCGGCGGTCGGCCCTGGCGGTCAGCCAGCCGGTGAACCGGGTCAGTGGGACGGTCAGTGCCACGAAGACGAGTGCCGCCACCAGGTACGGGGTGGAGTTGAACGACCGGCCGTTGATGATCTTCGCCGCGTAGACCGCGTCGATCACCCCGCCGATCGACACCAGCCCGGTGTCCTTCTGCAGGCTGACCAGGTTGTTGAGCAGCGGCGGCACCACCCGGCGCACCGCCTGGGGCAGCACCACGAAACGCATCGCCTGCGCGTGCGAGAGCCCCAGTGAACGGGCCGCGGCCAGCTGGCTCGGGTGCACCGACTCGATCCCGGCCCGGAAGACCTCGGAGACGTACGCCGCGTAGGTCAGCACCAGGGCGGCGCCGCCGAGCCACAGCGGGTCGGTGGTGACCCCGGTCAGCCGCAGTGCCGGGACGCCGGTGATCATCACCAGCAGGCAGATGATCATCGGCAGGCCGAGGAAGAAGTCCACGTAGATCGTGGCCAGCAGCCGCACCGGCAGGAAGACCGGCCCGCGCAGCGTCCGCAGCACCGCGAGCAGCAGACCGAGGACGAGGATCAGCACCCCGCAGACGGCCATCAGCTCCAGATTGATCCGCAGCCCCTTGAGCACTTCGGGCAGCGCCTGCCGGGCGTACTCGGCGCTGAAGAACGAGCGCCGTACCGCGGGCCAGCCCGGCGAGCCGACCACCAGGGCGACCAGAACGACCGCCGTCAGCAGGGTCGAGGCGGCGGCGATCAGCGCCGAACGGCGGGCCCGGCGGCGACGGAACGCCTCCCGGGCCAGCCGCCGTGCCGAGGGCCGGTAGCCCGCCGGGGCGGCGGCCTTCGTGGGCGGGCGGCCCGTCCGCCCCGGGCTCGCAGCTTCCGGGCTCACGTCTTCCGCGTTCATGCCTTCCGCGCTCATGCCTTCCGTGCTCACCGCAGCACGGGAGCGGACACGGCGTCCGACAGCCACTCCTGCTCCAGCCGCGCGAGCGTGCCGTCGGCCCGCAGCGCGTCCACCGCCGCCGAGACGCAGCCGGTCAGCCGGGAGCCCTTGTCCAGCACCAGGCCGAACTGCTCACCCCCACCGCTCCCGGTGCCGCCGCCCGTCAGCTGACCGACCACCACGGCCTCGGTCACCTCGGCCCCGGTGATGTAGAAGGCCGTCGGCAGGTCCACCACCAGCGCCTCGACCTGACCGTTCCTCAGCGCGGCCTTCGCCAGGTCGTTGGAGTCGAAGACGGCGGGCGGCGTGGACGGCCGCAGGGTGCCGGTGATCGCCTCCAGGCTGGTCGTCCCGACCTGGGCTCCCAGCTTGACCCCCTTCAGGTCGGCGAGGCTCCGGGCCGAGGCGGCCCCGGAGCTCTTCAGCGCGATCACCGCCTGCCGCACGTCGTAGTAGCCGGAGGAGAAGTCCACCGCCTGCCGGCGCTCGGCGCTGATCGACACCTGGTTGATGTCGAAGTCGAAGTCCTTGGGACCGGGCGCGGTCGCCCGGCCGAACGGTGCGACCACCCAGGACACCTTCTCCTTCGGGTACCCCAGCTTCGCCGCCACCGCGTACGCCACCGCCGACTCGAAGCCCTTGCCGTTCTCCGGCCGGTCCTCCGAGAACCACGGCTCGTACGCGGGCTTGTCGGTGCCGACGGCGAGCGTTCCCGCCGTCCGGGTCGGCAGGGCGCCGGGCGAGCAGTCGGCGGCTCCGCCCGGGGCCGAGGGGCCGGCGCCGGAGGCCGGATCCTGGGCGGCGCAGCCGGTGACCGCGGCCAGCAGGACACCCGCGAGCAGAGCGGCTGCGGCGGACGTGCGGGGGAGGGGCATGGCAGTGCTCCTGGACACGAAGAGGCGGACCGGTCGGGTGATGACCTCCCCCGGTGGCGGGCCCGGGACACGCGCGGCATGGTCGCCTTGGGAGGCTTCGTCCCACGTCGTCCGGAAGATCCCGTCGCCTGTTCACGCGCCCGTCACGCGCGCTCCACCGCAGGTCACGAAAGATCCGTCGTCGAACCCGCCCTTGAACAGAAGAACCTTTCGTACATATGGTGGTCTCGTTGAAAACCCTCCTGTTGAAGTGAGTCCCCGATGCAGAATCTTTCGCCAAGGGTCGCTGTGGCGGCCGACGCCCCGGCCCAGAGCCTCGCCGCGCACCCGGCCTGGCTGCGACTGAAGGACGCCGTCGAGACCCTGCGCCCCCTGCAGTCCAAGGACGGCTCCATCGACCTGGCCGCCGTGCAGCGCCACACCGTCGACCCCCTGGTCGCGACCGTGCGCACCGCCGTCGCTGAGCTGGCCCCGCTCTTCCCGCACGACGCCGCCTACCTGGCCGCCGTCGACACGGACCTGGCCAAGTGGGCCGACACCGGCTACCGGGAGCCCGACTTCCTGGACTCGCTGCTCGCCTTCCAGCCCGCGACCCAGCGCGAGGACGGCCTGCAGCACCTGGTCGTCTTCCCGATGTACACCCAGAACGGCAACCCGGACCGCAACCTCGAGGCCGTCCTGCTGAACGTCGTGTGGCCCGACTGGCTGGCCGAGCTGGAGCGGACCCGCTTCGACAACCCGATGTTCGTGCCGATCACCTTCACCGACTTCACGGCCGGCTACGACACCAACTCCGCCGTCCTCTTCCCCGAGACCGTGGCCGTGCGCAAGGCGCCGGAACGATTCACCTGGGGCGGCATCTTCTGCGACCGCGAGGCCGCCCGCTTCCGCGTGGTCTCCACCAACGCCGTCGAGCTGCTCGGCCTGGAGATCCCGGCCGACGCCGAGAGCCTGCTCCAGGACCAGGAGCGCTCGCAGCAGACCTTCGTGCTCTGGGACCTCATCCACGACCGGACCCACAGCCACGGCGACCTGCCGTTCGACCCCTTCATGATCAAGCAGCGCAGCCCGTTCTGGATGTACGGTCTGGAGGAGCTCCGCTGCGACCTCACCACCTTCAAGGAGGCGGTGAAGCTGGAGACCGAGGGCAACGTGCACGCCCGCGACGTCCAGTACGCGATCCTCTTCGACCGTCTCTTCCGCTTCCCGGTCAGCGGCGACCGCGTCCGCAACTACGACGGCATGGGTGGCCAGCTGCTCTTCGCCTACCTGCACAAGCACGACGCGCTGCGCTGGCGCGACAACCGCCTCAGCATCGACTGGGAGCGGGCCCCGCAGGTCACCAACGACCTCTGCGCCGAGATCGAGACCCTCTACCGCGACGGCATCGACCGCCCGAAGCCGGCCCACTGGATCGCCGCCTACGAGCTGGTCTCCCGCTACCTCACCCCGCACCCGGCCTCGACCTGGGCGAAGGGCACCGAGGCACTGCCGTTCGGCACCACCGACGGCAAGGCGCTCAACAAGGCGCTGTGCGACGCTGTGCTCCCCGACGAGTTCCCGCTGAGCATGTTCTACGAGGCCCTCTCGAAGAAGCTCGGCGGCGTCATCGCCTCGACCGCCGGTATCACCGGCGCTGGCCTGCAGGGAGTCGCCGCGTGACCACCGCACCCAAGGGACCGCTGACCGGCAAGGTCATCGCCGTCGCTGGAGCCAGCGGCCCGGCCGGCCAGGCCGTGCTGCGCCGCCTCGCCTCCGACGGCGCCACCGTCATCGGCGCCGACATCGACGCCCAGCGCCTGGAGTCCGCGCTCGACTCCGTGCGCATCGCCGTCCGTGGCGCGCGCGTCAGCGGCCAGGTCATCGACCTCCTCGACCCGCAGGAGGTCCACGACTGGGCCGACCACCTGGAGGCCGAGCACGGCCACGTCGACGGCGTGTTCCACCTCGTCGGCGGCTGGCGCGGCAGCAAGACCTTCTTCGACAGCCGGATCGACGACTGGGACTTCCTGCACGACACCGTCGTGCGCACCCTCCAGCACACCTCGCTGGCGTTCCAGCCCGCCCTGGTCCGCAGCGAGTCCGGCCGCTACGCGATGATCTCCGCCGCCGCCGCGCACAAGCCCACCGCGGGCGGCGCCGCCTATGCCGCCGCCAAGGCCGCCACCGAGGCCTGGACGCTCGCCATGGCGGACTCCTTCCGCAAGGAGACCACCGCCGAGGACGGCAAGCCCACCGCCGCGGCTGCGATCCTGGTGATCAAGGCGTTGGTCAGTCCCGAGATGCGGGCCGAGAAGCCGGAGGCGAAGTTCGCCGGCTTCACCGACACCGCCGACCTCGCCGCACACCTGGCGGGCCTCTGGGACCGCCCCGCAGAAGAACTGAACGGACAGCACCTGTGGCTGACAGCCCAATGACCGACCTTTCCGAGCTCTCCGGGCACACGGACGCGCAGCGGCGGCACGACACCGCCGTCCGCGGCTTCGCCAGCGACAACTACGCCGGCGTGCACCCCGAGATCCTCGCCGCCATAGCCCTCGCCAACGGTGGCCACCAGGTCGCCTACGGTGAGGACGACTACACCACCCACCTGCAGGACGTCTTCCGCCGCCACTTCGGCGAGCAGGCCGAGGCGTACCCCGTCTTCAACGGGACCGGCGCCAACGTCGTCGCGCTGCAGGCCCTGCTGCCGCGCTGGGGCGCGGTGGTCGCCGCCGAGAGCGCCCACATCAACGTGGACGAGGGCGGCGCGCCGGAGAAGATGGGCGGCATCAAGCTGCTCACCGTCCCCACTCCCGACGGCAAGCTCACCCCCGAGCTCATCGACCAGCAGGCCTGGGGCTTCGGCGACGAGCACCGCGCGCAGCCGCTCGCGGTGTCGATCACCCAGAGCACCGAGCTCGGCACCCTCTACACGGTGGAGGAGATCCGGGCGATCGTCGACCACGCGCACCAGCTCGGCATGCTGGTCCACGTGGACGGCTCGCGCCTGTCCAACGCCGCCGCCTCGCTCGGCGTCCCGCTGCGCGCCTTCACCACGGACGTGGGCGTCGACGTGCTGTCCTTCGGCGGTACGAAGAACGGCCTGCTGCTGGGCGAGTGCGTGGTCGTGCTCAACCCCGAGAAGGTCCGGAACATCAAGTTCCTGCGCAAGACCTCGATGCAGCTCGCGTCGAAGATGCGTTTCGTCTCGGTCCAGTTCGAGGCGCTTCTCTCGGGCGACCTCTACCTCCGCAACGCCGGCCACGCCAACGCCATGGCGAGCCGACTGGAGGCCGCGGTCCGCGGGATCGAGGGAGTGACCGTGGTCCGCCCGGTCGAGGCGAACGCGGTGTTCGCGATCCTCCCCCGCGAGGTGAGCGAGCGGCTCCAGAAGCGTTACCGCTTCTACTTCTGGAACGAGCACACCGGCGAGGTCCGCTGGATGTGTTCGTTCGACACCACGGAGGCCGACATCGACGCCTTCGCGGCGGCCATCGCCGAGGAGATGGGCCGCGCCTGACGCGCGTCCGACCGCCGATCGTCCCGTCCCGCAGCAGCGGGGCGGGACGATTTGCTTCTGACGGTCCGGTCCCCGTACAGTTCCGGAGTCGCCGCGAGAGAGCGGGGACAAGCGGAAAGCGAAGTCGGTTGAATGAAACTCCGGAAAACGGAGCGGAAAACATCTGATAAGCTTGAAACACGAAAGAACGAAGCGCCCGGAGGGTCAGTGTGAAAGCCGCCCGAAGGAAGTGTCCGTTCCTTGAGAACTCAACAGCGTGCCAAAAGTCAACGCCAGATATGTTGACATCCCCGGCCTCGGACTTGTTCCGGGGTTGGAGATTCCTTTTGAAGTAAAACACTAGCGAGGACGCAGTGCGCGGGGCCGCCCTATTCCGGTGGTTGCCGTGC